>NZ_JAQMYQ010000002.1:0-229483 GCF_028369275.1 Mitsuaria sp. RG | reverse complement strand
TGCGTTGCAAAATAAACACAGTCTCCCCCTGTAGGAGCGGCCTTGCGCCGCGAAAGGGCCGCAACGCGGCCCCAGGATTTGTGCATCAAGCTGATATCGCCGGGTCTGCTACGCAGCCCTTTCGCGGCACAAGGCCGCTCCTACAGGGAGGGCGATTCGCTTGCGGAAAATGTGACCCGGCTACCGATACAGTTCCTCATAATGGCCATCTCCCACAATTCGAGTCGGAACACTAGAATAGAGCCGACGCATCCATTCAGAATGCCTTTATGCCCAACCCTGTCGATCCCGAAGCGCTCGCGCAGATGCCGCTGGACGAACTCGTGGCCTGCCACGAGTGCGACCTGCTGATGCGCAAGACCACGCTGCAAAATGACGAGAAGGCCCAGTGCCCGCGCTGCGGCTACGAGCTGTATGCCCATCGCCACAACCTGATCAACCGCAGCCTGGCCCTGGTCCTGACCGCGTTGCTGCTGTACGTGCCGGCCAACTTCCTGCCGATCATGCAGTTGCACCTGCTCGGCCAGACCTCCGACGACACCGTCTGGAGCGGTGTGCTTGGTCTGTACAACTCAGAGATGCGCGGCATCGCCGTGGTGGTGTTCCTGTGCAGCATGGCCATCCCCTTGCTCAAGCTGCTTTGCCAACTGATGGTGCTGCTGAGCATCCGCCTGGATATCGGCCGCAGCTACGGCCTGCTGATCTATCGTATCTATCACCACCTGCGTGAGTGGGGCATGCTCGAGGTCTACTTCATGGGCGTGCTGGTGGCCATCGTCAAGCTGGTCGACCTGGCCGAACTGAGTATCGGCCTGGGCCTGTTCTGCTTCATCAGCCTGTTGCTGGTGCAGGTATGGCTCGAGGTGGTCATGTCGCCGCACCAGATCTGGGTGGCCTTGTCGGGGGAGGATGTCCATGCGGGCGATTGATGCAGGCATCCTGGTCTGCAACGAATGTCACGAGCTCAATCGCCAGGAGCCGGACAGCACCTCGCAGACCTGCACCCGCTGCGGCGCGGTGGTGCATGCCCGGCGCCCGAACAGCATCGTGCGCACCTGGGCGCTGCTGATCACGGCGATGGTGCTCTACATCCCGGCCAACGTGCTGCCGATCATGACTGTCAGCGCGCTCGGCCAGGGCAGTCCGGACACCATCATGTCCGGCGTCATCACCTTGATGAAGCATGGCATGCTGCCGATCGCCGCGGTGGTGTTCATCGCCAGCATCCTGGTGCCGACCTTCAAGCTGGTCGGCATCGCCCTGCTGCTGTACTCGGTGCAGCGCCACCAGCCGCTCTCGGCGCGCCAGCGCATCCTGATGTACCGCTTCATCGAATTCATCGGCCGCTGGTCGATGCTGGACATCTTCGTCATCGCCATCCTGGTGGCGGTGGTGAATTTCGGCCGCATCGCCAGTGTCGAAGCCAATCTGGGCGCCGTCGCCTTCGCCACCGTGGTGATCCTGACAATGCTCGCCGCTTTAACTTTCGATCCCCGACTGATCTGGGACAACACGGAGTCGGATGACGACCATGAGTGATTTGCCTACGGCTAAAACCCGCCCCGCTTCGAACTGGTCGGCTATCTGGATCCTGCCGTTGATTGCCTTGGCGATTGGCGGCTGGCTGGCCTGGAAGGCCTACAGCGATGCCGGTATCGAGATCCAGGTGCGCTTCGAGAGTGGCGAGGGCATCGTCGCCAACAAGACCGAGGTCATCTACAAGGGCATGTCGGTGGGCAAGGTCGTCGCCCTGGTGCTGGATGACAAGGGGGAAAACCGCGGGGTGGTCGCCACCATCGAGATGCGCAAGGAGGCAGGGCCGCACCTGACCAAGGGCACGCGATTCTGGCTGGTGAAGCCAAGCGTCAGCCTGGCGGGCATTACGGGACTGGAGACGCTGGTGTCGGGTAACTACATCGCCGTCGATCCGGGGGAGGGCGAGCAGACCAAGCGTTTCACTGCGCTCAAGGAGGCCCCGCCGCTGTCCGATAGCGAGCCGGGTTTGCATCTTGTCCTCAAGGCCGAGCGCCTTGGCTCGCTCAACCGTGACAGTCCGGTGTTCTACAAGCAGATTCAGGTGGGCCGGGTGAAGAGCTATCGCTTGTCCGAAGACCAGGGCACGGTGGAGATCAAGGTGTTCATCGCCCCGGCTTACGCCAGCCTGGTGCGCAAGCACACGCGGTTCTGGAACGCCAGCGGGGTCAGCATCGACGCCGACCTGTCCGGGGTCAAGGTGCGTACCGAGTCGCTGTCGAGCATCGTCGCCGGCGGTATCGCCTTCGCCACGCCGGAAAACCGCAAGGACAGCCCGCCCACCGATCCGAGCCTGCCGTTCCGCCTGTACGAAGACTTCGACGCCGCCCAGGCCGGCATCCGGGTCAAGGTCAAGCTCAGTGACTTCGAGGGGCTGCAGAAGGGCCGCACGCCGGTGCTGTACAAAGGTATCCAGGTGGGAACGCTGAAGGAACTGAAAGTCGAAGGCGACCTCTCCACTGCCATGGCCGAGCTGACCCTCGATCCGTTGGCCGAGGACTACCTGGTCGAAGGCACCCAGTTCTGGGTGGTCAAGCCGTCCATTTCGCTTGCCGGCATTACCGGCCTCGAGGCGTTGGTGAAGGGCAACTACATTGCCGTACGCCCGGGTGAGCCGGGTGCCAAGCCGCTGCGCGAGTTCGAGGCGCGACCCAAGGCGCCGCCGCTGGACCTGAAGGCGCCGGGCCGGCACATGGTGCTGTTCGCCGATACCCTGGGCTCGCTGGAAGTGGGCAGCCCGGTGATGTATCGCCAGGTGCGCGTGGGTAGCGTGCAGAGCTACCAGTTCGCCCGCAACAGCAAGCGCATCCTGATCGGGGTGCACATCGAGAAGGAATACGAGAACCTGGTCAACGGCTCCTCGCGCTTCTGGAATGCCAGTGGCATCACCCTGACCGGCGGCCTCTCGGGGATCCAGGTCAAGAGCGAGTCGTTGCAGACGCTGATGGCCGGTGGCATCGCCTTCGATACGCCGAAACCGGATGTGCCGCTCAAGCGCCGCATTCCGCGTTTCCGCCTGCATGAAAGCCAGGATGCGGCCAACCGTGCCGGTACCCTGGTCACCATCCGCGTGGAGCGCGCCGAGGGCCTGAAGCCGGGCACGCCGATCCGTTTCCGTGGCTTGGATGTGGGCAGTGTCGAGAGCGTCGACCTGACCGCCGACCTGCAGGCCGTGCTGCTCCGTGCACGAATCACCCAGGCGGCCGAGCGCATCGCCCGCGCCGGTACCCAGTTCTGGGTGGTCAAGCCGGCCTTGGGCCTGGTGCGTACCCAGAACCTCGACACGCTGATCGGCGGCCAGTACCTGGAGGTGCTGCCGGCGCTCAAGGACAAGGGGCCGCAGCGTGACTTCATCGCCCTGAGCGATGCGCCGGAAGTAAAAGGCGAGGAGGTCGGCCTGCCACTGACCCTGAGCGCGGCGCGCCGTGGCTCGATCAAGCCGGGTGTACCGGTGACCTACCGCGAGGTCACGGTCGGCAGGGTCACCGGCTTCGAGCTGGGCCAGACCGCCGACCGGGTACTTATCCACATCCTGATCGAGCCGCGTTACGCCGGGTTGGTACGCGGCGGCAGCCGCTTCTGGAACAGCAGCGGCTTCGGTTTCGACTGGGGCCTGTTCAAGGGCGCCACGGTGCGCACCGAGTCGGTGGAGACCCTGATCGAGGGTGGGATTGCCTTCGCCACGCCGGACGGCGAGCAGATGGGCAACCCGGCGCGGCCGCAGCAGACCTTCGCCTTGTTCGACAAGGCCGAGGATGCCTGGCTGGAGTGGGCACCGAAGATCCAGATCGGCAAGTGATGCATGCCGGGCCGCCCGTCTGGGTGGCCCGGCTGTGCGGGAGGGCGCGCGCCAGCCATGAAACCCATTCACCTCACCCTGGTCTGCCACGCCCGCACCGAGGCGCAGCGGGTTGGCCGCTTCGCGTTCGATGACGAGCCGCTGCGTGATCCTCCGGCACCGCTATCGACAACTGCCCGTTGCCTCACCGCGCCGGAGCTGCGTGCCCGGCAGACGGCCGAGGGCCTGAACGCGACTGTCGATGAGGGGCTGCGCGACTGCGACCTGGGCAAGTGGAAGGGCCTGCCTCTCAAGCAGCTGGACGAAGACGCCCTCCAGGCCTGGCTGTCCGACCCGCATGCCACGCCGCATGGCGGTGAGTCGATCGCCGCCTTGTGCGAGCGCGTCGCCATCTGGATGGACAGCGCCCTGTTGCCTGGCCAGTGGCTCGCCATCACCCATCCCTTTGTCATCCGCGCGGCGATGCTGCATGCGTTGGCTGCGCCCCTGGCGTCCTTCCAGCGGATCGATGTGCCGCCCCTGGCCGAGGTGCGCTTCAGCCATTGCGGCCAGTGGCGTTTGCAACTGGCTTAACGGCGAATCAACGCCGGTACGGCGCGGATGTAGATCAACTCGCTGACCAGCTCCACCAAGGTCTGGGTAATCACCGCTGCCGCCGCCAGCGCCCGGATCGACTCCGGCAACGCCAGCGCCAACGGCAGCACCACCAGCGAATTGCGCGTGGCGGCACTGAAAGTCACCGCCCGGGCCTCGCCTGTGGATAACCGCAACAGCCGCGCCGCGAGCAATCCGAGCAGCGGTGCCAGCAGGGCGAAGCCGACATACACCGGCAGCACCGGCAGCAGGTCGTCGAGACGGCTGGCCACCACGCCGATCTGCGAAGCGATCACCACCACCAGTACCAATGCCATGGCCGGCACCGGCAGCCAGGCCCAGGCGTCGTTCCACTTCGCGACCAGGGTCGAGCGCCGCGCCCCGGCGCTGCTGGCGACAGCCAGCAACAGCGGCAGAACGATCAACAGCACGAACGCCTCGATAAAGGGCACCAGCGAGATTTCCACGCTACCGGCGCCTTCGAGCATCAGCGCCAGGTACAAGGGCAGCAGCGCCAGTTGCACCAGCAGCAGCACCGGCGTGGCGGCAAGGGTCAGGCGCGAGTCGCCTTTTCCGATATGGGTGAACACCACCACGTAGTCGATGCAGGGCGTCAGCAGCACCAGCAAGGCGCCGACCAGCACGGCGGGGTGTTCGACCAGGCCACGAGTGCCGGCCCACACCAACAGCGGCACCAGCACGAAGTTGGCCAGCAGCAGCGCGCCCATGAAACGCCGCTTGCCCAGGCCCGCGCGCAGGTCGAGGAAAGGGATCTGCAGGAACATCGCGTACATCAGCACGGCGATGGCCGGGGTCACCAGCGCCGCCAGCGGGGCGGCGGCGCCCGGTGCCAGCAGGCCGAGGGCGGCGGCCAGCGCCACGGCGACAAAATAGAAGGGGATCTGGTTGCGTTCGAGTTGATCTCTGTCCACGGTGTCCTGGCATTTCCGACTGATTTGCTGGGTTGGGCAGGGTACTATCTGGCGCAGTCCATAGGGAGTGATTCGATGCGAATTCTAGTGGTCGGTGCGAGCAAGGGATTGGGACGGGCGCTGGTACAGGGCCTGGGTGGCGTAGGCGATACGCTGGTCGGTGTATCGCGCACCCGGCCGGCGGCGTTGCCGGGCGCGGTACGCTGGATCGAGGCCGACCTCGGCCAGCCGCGCCAGGCCGCCGCGATCATCCACGAGGCGGTGTCCGGGGACGGGCTGGATGTGCTGGTCTACAACGTCGGGATCTGGGAGGCGGGGGCCTTTGACGAGGGCTACAGCTTCCTCGACGACGACGAGGCGCAGATCGAGCGCATGGTCGACACCAACATCACCGCGCCGCTGCTGTTGATCAAGCGCCTGCTGCCGGTACTGCTGCAAAGCCCCCGGCCACGGATCATTCTTACCGGTTCGACCTCGGGCCTGCCTGGTAGCGGGCGGCCAGAGGTGACTTTTGGCGCCAGCAAGTTCGGCCTGCGCGGCATTGCCGAGGCGCTGCGCGAAGGCTTCCGCGACCAGGGCCTGGGCGTGAGTTGCCTGAACCTCGGCTACCTGAACACCGAGGACGGCCTGGATGTGCCGCTGGCCCAGGCCGAGCGACGCGGGGAGGGCGCGCTGATCCCTGTGCACGATGTGGTGCAGGTGTGCCGGATGATGCTGAGCCTGTCATCTTCCAGCTACGTGCGTGACATCACCCTGCCGGCGTTGCGCGACGAGCGCTTCTAACTGCGTTTGACGCCAAAGGGGCGCAGTCGCCCCTTTGGCCCAGGCTACCTGGAGCGATCGACTGGGCGGCTCAAAGCGCCCGGTCGGTCTCGTTGGTCTCCAAGGGCTTGCGCAGATCGCGCAGGCTCCGCGTCACCGCCCCGGTATTGCACTTGGCCGCCGCCTGTTCCGGCGTCATGTCGCGGATGGTGCGGTAGAACAGCTCGCAGGTCTGCTTCTTCTGGGTCACCTGCCACTTGCTGGTGCAGGCCTGCAGGGTGAGCTTGGCATCGGCCTGCGGGTTGCGGCCCATGCCGGCCTGCCAGCAGGCGGCGGAGAGGTCCTGGCCCATCATCTTCAGGCCCGCGGCGTCGGCCTTGTCCTGGTCGCCGTCGTAGCTTTTCGGGTCGGCGGCGTACCAGATCGCGCTCGGATGGTTGGCGCCGAGCACGGGCACCTTGGCGCTGTCCGGCTCCGGCGCGATGCTGACCAGCCCCAGCACGTTGACCTTCGGCCCGTACTGCTGCTGGATCCACGCCCGCACCGGCGCGCCGAAGGCGACCATCGGCAAGGCGGTCTTGCCGTCGTGGGTGAGGGCCACTTCCTTGACCATCCGCACCTGGTAATCGTTGAAGTAGCTGTACACCCCTTCCAGGTCCTTGCCCGCGCTGGCCGGCGCGGCGATCGGGGCGATATCGACGATGGTCTGGTAGGCCGGGGTCTGGGCGGCCTCGACGCCGTTGAAGGTCAGAAGCTCTGCCCAGCGGTCGGTGGTGTTGGACTTCAGGTAGTCTTGATAGCGGGTCAGCGAGTAGTCCGGCGGGAAGTGCAGCAGCTCGACGCTGCGGCGGTTCTCCAGGGCCATTCCCAGGGGCAGGAACAGGTACCAGCTGTAGTCCCAGCCGCCTTTCTGGTTGAGGCGGGTGGCGCCCTGGTAGGCCAGTTCGCCGCTGTCGAGCAGCTTGCGCAAGGGTTCGGTATAGCTGGCCGGCACGCCGGTGATGCTGGCGTGCAACTTGTCGTTGTCGCGGTTCACCGTGACCTTGGCGTTGGCGTAGCCATCGCGCTGCACGCTCTGGGTGAGGTAGTGCTCGACAGTCTTCTCGAGTGTCCAGTCGCGGTAGCAGATCACGTTGCAGTTGTTGGGGTAGGCGAACAACCGGGTGACCCGTTGGGCGTCGCCCAGGTCGATCTGCGCGTCGGCCATGGCCAGGCCGCTGAAGGCGAGGGCGGCCAGGCCCGATACAGCAATCTTGTGCATGCTTAACTCCTTGTCAGTGGCCGCCAGGACGGCGGGCGCGCCCATGGTGGACGAAGAGGTGGGGGAATGAAAAGCGCCAGGACATGGCTATTGGCTAGCGCGTTGATCGGGCTCGGTGCAGTCCAGGCCGATGAGCGTGATGTGTGGATGTTCGCCCAATGGGCCGGGGATCACGAGAACCGCAGGTTTCGTGAAATGCTGGTGGACGCCCGGCTGTATGGCGTGGTGCCGATCCATCAGTTGCTGCGCTCGGCCTCGGACTGGCGCCAGTGCAAGGCCTCGCCCTTCGCGGTGGCGCCAGCGAGCCATTGGCCGGCGGTGCGCTCGACGCTGGCCTTGATCCAGACCCTCGACCGGCAGGGCATCCTGCGTCAGTTCGAAGTGGTGTCGGCCTACCGCGATCCCCGGCTCAATACCTGTGCCGGCGGCGCGCCGAGCAGTGCGCACATGCGCGCCTTCGCCGTCGACCTGCTGCTGCCACGCGGGGTCGACCCGAGCCCGCTGTGCCGCTTCTGGCAGCAGCACGGCCAGGCCTGGAACATGGGGCTGGGCCGTTACCCTTCGGGGCGCATCCATATCGACACGGCCGGCTATCGCACCTGGGGCGGTGACGGCAGGGCCGGTTCGTCGTTCTGCAGCAAGCCCAGATGAGCCAGGCAGGCCCGGCACTCGTCACCGACCCACTGCGCGAAACACTGGCGCTTGCTGCCGTCATCCAGTGGCTGCGGGCTGAGCAGGTGGTAGCCGGAGCCATCGCGCAGGAAGCCGTACGGCGCCTGTAGCTGACCGTTGTCCAGTTCGTCACGCACCATCAGCGCCGAGGCGATGGCCATTCCCATGCCCGCGCTGGCGGCCTGGATCGACAGGTAGAAGTGCTCGAAGTCGCTGCGCGCCGTTTGCCGGAAGTCCTGGCCACTCAGGCGCAGCCAGTTGGCCCAGGCGTCGGGGCGGGTGGCGCTGTGCAGCAGGCGCTGGTTTTTGAGATCCGGCGTGGCGACCGGGCCGATCCATTCATCGCAGATCTTCAGGCTGTGCAGCTGGCGGTCCCAGTGGAAGTCATCGCGGCGCAGGGCCAGGTCGATGCCGCCGCGGGCGAAATCCACCGGCCCGCCGGCCGCCACCAGGTGCAGTTGCAGGTCGGGGTGCCGGGCATGGAAGCGCGGCAGGCGCGGAATCAGCCAGCGCATGGCGATGGTTGGCTCGCAGGACACCACCAGCACGTTGTCGTGGGCTTGCTGGTGCAGGCGCTGCACGGCGCCCTCCAGTTGCTCGAAGATCGCCTGGGTGGTGGCCTGCAGGTCGCGTCCGGCGCGGGTGAGGAAGATCGCCCGGTTGCGCCGTTCGAACAGTTCCACGCCGAGGCTTTCCTCGAGCAGGCGCACCTGGCGGCTGACGGCGCCGTGGGTGACGTGCAGGTGCTCGGCAGCGCGCACGAAGCTTTCGGTGCGGGCGGCGATGTCGAAGTAGCGAAAGGCGGTAAGGGGGGGCAGTTTCATGACGTTGTTGTCCTTGCCGGCCATTTCGCGGGTAAACCCGCTCCCACAGGTTTATCACCGATCTTGACCTTCATGCCGAGCCTGTGGGAGCGGGGTTTACCCGCGAAGAGGCCAGTACAGCCTCAGAATATCTGTGAAATTAACTAGCGTATTTGCCTCACTATAAATCGATTTTTAGCAATTGATGCTGCCTCGATAATCACGGCACAAGTGAATTTTCATCGCCTATCGAGGATACCTGTTCGTGAACGAACTCATCGCCGTCGCCCTCTTCACCCTCCTGGCCGTCATCAGCCCCGGCGCCGACTTCGCCATGGTCACCCGCAGCAGTTATGCACAGGGCCGCAAGGCCGGTCTCGCGGCAGCGGTGGGCATCGCGCTGGGCGTGCAGGTGCATGTGCTGTACACCGTGCTCGGCATCGCCGTGATCATCAGCCAGAGCCCGACCCTGTTCCTGGCCATGAAGGTGGTGGGGGCGGGCTACCTGGTGTACCTGGGCTACAAGTCGCTGACCAATACCACGCGTATAAGCCTCGACGGCCTGGCGCACAGCGAGACAAATGTGGCGAGCGCCTTGCGCACGGGCTTTCTGACCAACGCGCTCAACCCCAAGACCATGCTCTTCGTGGTCAGTGCCTACACCCAGGTGGTGCAGCCCGGCAGCCCGCTGGCGCTGGACTTCGCCTATGGCGCGTTCATGTCGTTCGCCCATTGGGTGTGGTTCAGCCTGGTGGCGGTGTTCTTTTCCAACCACTTGCTGCGTCGGGCGATGATCGAGCGGCAGGTGGTGGTCGACCGGGTCATCGGCGTGGCGTTGATCAGCCTGGGGCTGGCCGTGGTGGTGGCAGGCGTGAAGTAGCTTTTTCGCAGGCAAAGAAAAAGGGCTTATCTTTCGATAAGCCCTTTTAAAAGGTGGTGGCTACACAGGGACTTGAACCCCGGACCCCAGCATTATGAATGCTATGCTCTAACCAACTGAGCTATGTAGCCAACTTGGCGCGCATTATTAGCTCGAATCGCGATCCTGTCAACAACGTTTTTAAAAAAAATTGCCAACCTTTCAAAAACTTAGCCGGGAAGGGCGCATCAGCGCACGATCAACCAGTGGCCGAGCAGGTTGTGCAGGCGCAGTTGCTGGTCGGCGGCCAGGCGCTCGAGGCTCTGCGCCGGGTGGTCGAGGTCGAAATCACCGCTGACCCGCTGGTAGGCGGCCTGCTCGTTCAGCAGCCAGACGCGCTGGCCACGGTAATCGGCCAGGCGCTCCAGCACCTCGCTCAACGGCAGGTTCCTGGCCTTCAATTGGCCGCTGCGCCAGGCATCGGCCAATTTGGCATCGATCTTCTCGACCGAGTTGATGCGGCTTTCGCTGAACGTCACCCGTTCGCCGGCATTGACCAGGCGTTGGTCGCCACCCTGCAACACCGCAGCCTTGCCGCCGAACACCACCAGTTCGTCGTGGTCGGCATGGCGGGCGATCTGCAGGCGGGTGCCGAACACCTGGATCCGGGTGTCATCGACCTGCACCTCCATGGCCCGGCCATCGAGCATCACCTCCAGGTAGACCTGGCCCTGCACCAGCTGCAGCTGGCGGGTGCGCCCACGCAGGTCGACATTCATCGCGCTGGCGCTGTCCAGGTGCAGGGTCGAGCCATCGGCCAGGCGCACGCTGCGGCGCTCGCCGCTGTTGGTATGCAGTTCGCTGCCCAGGCGCTGCATCACGGGCCAGTAGAGCCAGGCCAGGGCGCCCACCAGCAGCAGGAACAGCAGCCCCAGGCACAGCCCGGCCCGGCTGCGACGAACCTTGGCGATGCGTGGTCGCGGGCGTGCCGCCGGCACCTGCAATTGCTGCCAGTAGGCTTCGAGCTGGGCATAGGCCCTTGCATTGAGCGGGTCCTGGCACCAGCTGGCGAATGCCTGGCGCAGGGCCTCGTCGCAGCCGGGTTGGCGCAGGCGCGAGAACCACTCCAGGGCTTCCTGCTCGGGGTCGGGCGTGGGCTGCAAGGCGGGCATCGGGCTCATGGGATCGGTCTGCTCGCAGGAGGAGGGCGGTTTTGCCCAGCGTTTACAGGGAAGAGGAGAAGGATGCTAATTATATTGAGAATTATTTACAAGTACGTGTCGGATGGAAGGCCCGGCAAAATAAAAAGGTAGCTTCGTATCTATTTGTTTCACGATAATCGGATCCCAATCCGCGGACGGACATCCAGCCCATGGCCATCAGCAGTACCACGACTTCAAGCGCCAGCAGCCCGGCAAACCAGGCCTCGCCGCTGGTGATGCGCATCATCGGTTTCTGCGCCCTGGCGCACCTGATCAACGACCTGATCCAGTCGGTGCTGCCGGCGATCTACCCGATGCTCAAGGCCAACTACAACCTGAGCTTCGCCCAGATCGGCCTGATCACCCTGACCTTCCAGATCACCGCCTCGCTGCTGCAGCCGTGGGTGGGCTTTTTCACCGACAAGCGGCCCACGCCGAACCTGCTGCCGCTGGGCACGGTGTGCACCCTGGTGGGCATCGTGATGCTGGCTTTCGTCGGCAGCTTCCCGATGATCCTGCTGGCCTCGGCGCTGGTGGGCATCGGCTCGTCGACCTTCCACCCCGAGACCTCGCGCATCGCCCGGCTGGCTTCCGGTGGGCGCTTCGGCCTGGCGCAGTCGAGCTTCCAGGTTGGCGGCAACGCCGGCTCCGCCCTCGGCCCGCTGCTGGCGGCGGCGATCGTCATTCCTTTCGGCCAGACCCATGTCGCCTGGTTCGGCGTGGCCGGATTGTTCTTCTTCGCCGTGACCCTGATGCTGCGCCGCTGGTACAAGGAGCACCTCAACCAGGCCAAGGCGCGCAAGGCAGTGCAGGCCACCCACGGCATCTCGCGCCAGCGGGTGATCCTGGCGCTGGTGGTGCTGGGCCTGTTGGTGTTCTCCAAGTACTTCTATATGTCCAGCTTCACCAGCTACTTCACCTTCTACCTGATCGAGAAGTTCCAGCTGTCGGTGGCCAGCTCCCAATTGCACCTGTTCCTGTTCCTCGGCGCCGTGGCGGCGGGCACCTTCTTCGGCGGGCCGATCGGTGACCGCATCGGGCGCAAGGCGGTGATCTGGTTCTCGATCCTCGGGGTGGCGCCGTTCACCCTGGCGCTGCCGTATGCCGACCTGTTCTGGACCACCGTGCTCAGCGTGGTGATCGGTTTTGTCCTGGCGTCGGCGTTCTCGGCCATCGTGGTGTATGCCCAGGAACTGGTGCCGGGCAATGTCGGGATGATTGCCGGGATCTTCTTCGGGCTGATGTTCGGCTTCGGTGGCATCGGCGCGGCGCTGCTGGGGTATGTGGCTGATCTGCGTGGGATCGAGTATGTGTATGGGGTTTGCTCGTTCCTGCCGTTGTTTGGGTTGTTGGCGGTGTTCCTGCCGTCCACTGGAAAACGTTGAAAGTCGGCCATGCGCACTCTTTGTAGGAGCGGCCTTGCCGAGGCGTCGGACCGGCCGGAAAGGGCTGCGAAGCGGCCCCGGCAATCTTTGGTTAAACGCGACAATCCAGGGGCTGCTTCGCAGCCCTTTCGCGGCACAAGGCCGCTCCTAGAGGGAAGTGCATCAAGGCCGACGATTGACGATTTGGATCCGTATGGCCTAGAGTGCCGCCTCCTCAATCCCTGCGTAGTTCACGTGATGCGCCGTACCGATGTGACCCGCCCGCACCGCCAGCCTGTCGCCCCGACAGCGCGCCGCGCGTGGCCGAGCGACACGGTGCTCAAGCGTCGACGCAGCGTGCTGTTCGCCTTCACCTTCTCGCCACACCTTGCCCTGAACTGATCCGTGCCGCTGCATCCAGCGCCATTGCGGCGTGACTGCGGGCGCCTGCGTTCGAATATCTTTCAGCGGATTTTCCAGTCGGCCAGGGCCAGAGCCCCTGCTCACCGGCTTGCAAGGAGTGGTACATGAACATGCGTTTGCTGGTGGGCCTGTTGTTCGCCGTGTCGGTGGTCGGTTTCAGTCTCGGGGCGAGCCTGCCACTGGTGTCGTTGCGTTTGCACGAGGCGGGGGCGGGGACACTGGAGATCGGCATCATCTCGGCGATCCCGGCCGCGGGCATGATGCTTTCGGCCTTTATGGTCGACGCCTGCTGCCGGCACCTGACCCGGCGCGTCATCTACCTGCTCAGCTTCAGCCTGTGCACCCTGAGCATCGCCCTGCTGGAATGGGCCTTCGACTCGATGCTGTGGCTGGCGCTGCTGCGCCTGGGGCTCGGCATCGGCATGGGCATCGCGATCATCCTCGGCGAATCGTGGGTCAACGAGCTGTGTCCGGAGCACAACCGCGGCAAGATCATGGCCCTGTACGCCACCAGCTTCACCGGCTTCCAGGTGCTCGGCCCGGCACTGCTGGCGCTGCTCGGCGCCGACAGCCCATGGCTGACCGGGGTGGTCACCGTCTGCTACGGCCTGGCGCTGCTGTGCATCCTGTTCACCGTGCCCAACGACCATGTCGAGCATGGCGACGAGGGCGAGAAGAGCTTCGGCCTGGCCGGCTTCTTCCGCGTCGCCCCGGCCTTGTGCGTGGCGGTGCTGTTCTTCTCGTTCTTCGATGCGGTGGTGCTGTCATTGCTGCCGGTGTACGCCAGCAGCCACGGTTTTGCCGTGGGCGTGGCGGCGCTGATGGTGACCGTGGTGTTCGCCGGCGACATGATCTTCCAGCTGCCCCTGGGCTGGCTCGCCGACCGGGTCGAGCGCACCGGGCTGCACCTGGTGTGCGGGCTGGTGGCGATGAGCATCGGTATTGCCTTGCCCTGGCTGCTGCAGATGACCTGGCTGCTGTGGCCGCTGCTGGTGGTGCTCGGGGCGGTGGCCGGGGGCATCTACACCCTGGCGCTGGTGTTGATCGGACAGCGTTTCAGGGGGCAGGACCTGGTGACCGCCAATGCCAGTGTCGGCCTGCTGTGGGGTGTCGGCAGCCTGGTCGGGCCGCTGGTCAGCGGCGCGGCGATGGACGTGGCGCCCCATGGCTTGCCCATGGCGCTGGCGCTGATGGCGGGGTTGTTCGTGTGTTTCGCACGGCAGGCGTACCGTCGGGTGGGCAGGCTGCAGGCTGCGGTGGACTGAGCGGCAGGGTAGTTCGCTGGTTGGCAGGCGTGGTGCTGGTGGGCTTTGCCCGCTCCCACACGGATCGCGCCAGATTCTAGAAATTGAGCAAGACAGTTGCTCCCACAAGTACAGCGCTCGATTCAGCGTTTGCGCGATCCTGTGGGAGCGGGTTTACCCGCGAAGGGCTGCAAAGCAGCCCCAACCAAGAGCGATGAAGCGCTAACTGACAGGCATTACGCCATGGGCCTTCTTTATATAGGCAACCCACACTTTATTGCAGGCATAAAAAAACCGACCCTAGGGTCGGTTTTTTCGACAAGAACGTCGCTTAGGCAGCTGCAGCTTCTTTCAGCGCCTTGATGTGGCCATTCAGACGGCCTTTGTGGCGAGCAGCTTTGTTCTTGTGGATGATACCCTTGTCGGCCATACGGTCGATTACAGGTACAGCCAGAACGTAAGCGGCTTGCGCTTTTTCGGCGTCTTTTGCGTCGATGGCTTTGACTACATTCTTGATGTAGGTGCGGACCATGGAACGCAGGCTGGCGTTGTGGCTGCGACGCTTCTCAGCCTGTTTTGCACGTTTCTTGGCGGAAGGTGAGTTGGCCACCGTCGAGCTCCTCGAAAGACTTTAGGTAAATAGCAAACAAAATAGGCCGCGAATCATGCCGATGAGTCGATCGGATGTCAAGGCCACTTGCAGGGTTCCGCCGAGTGGTGAGCCAACAGGAGGGAAATATTCCTTTCTGTCGCACGACCTGTAAACTCGGGAATTTTTGGCTCCCCTGCGAAGGCGCGGGAGTATCGCACATTCGGACGCTGTCTGGCAGCGTCCTCTGCCCCTGGCGTGAAACTTTTCGATGAACCTGCTCAAATCCCTGGCCGCCGTCAGTTCAATCACCATGATTTCCCGGGTGCTCGGCTTCGTGCGCGATACCATCCTGGCGCGGGTGTTCGGCGCCGGCATCGCCACCGACGCCTTCTTCATCGCCTTCAAGCTGCCCAACCTGCTGCGGCGGATCTTCGCCGAGGGGGCGTTCTCCCAGGCCTTCGTGCCGATCCTGGCCGAGTACAAGACCCAGCAGGGCGAGGAGGCCACCCGGACCTTCATCGCCTATGTCAGCGGCCTGCTGACCCTGGTCCTGGCCCTGGTCACGGTCATCGGCATCCTCGCCGCGCCTTGGGTGGTCTGGGCCACCGCGCCGGGCTTCGTCGACAACGCGGAAAAATACGAGCTGACCACCTCGCTGCTGCGGGTGACCTTTCCTTATATATTGCTGATCTCGCTGTCGTCGCTGGTCGGCGCGATCCTCAATACCTGGAACCGCTTCAGCGTGCCGGCGTTCACCCCCACGCTGCTCAACGTGGCGATGATCGCCTTCGCCGTGCTGCTGACGCCGTACTTCGACCCGCCGATCATGGCCCTGGGCTGGGGCGTGCTGGCCGGTGGCCTGGCGCAACTGTTGTACCAGCTGCCGGCGCTGAAGAAGATCGGCATGCTCGTGCTGCCGCGCCTGAACCTGCGCGACACCGGGGTGTGGCGCGTGCTCAAGCAGATGCTGCCGGCCATCCTCGGGGTGTCGGTAAGCCAGATCTCGCTGATCATCAACACCATCTTCGCCTCGTTCCTGGTGGCAGGTTCGGTGTCGTGGATGTACTACGCCGATCGCCTGATGGAGCTGCCATCCGGCGTGCTGGGCGTTGCCCTGGGCACCATCCTGCTGCCGACCCTGGCCAAGACCTACGCCAACAAGGACCGCGAGGAGTATTCGCGGATCCTCGACTGGGGCCTGCGCCTGTGCTTCCTGCTGGTGCTGCCCTGCACCCTGGCCCTGGCCATTCTCGCCGAACCGCTGACCGTGGCGCTGTTCCAGTACGGCAAGTTCACCGCCTTCGACGCCGCGATGACCCAGCGCGCCCTGATCGCCTATTCGGTGGGCCTGCTGGCGATCATCCTGGTCAAGGTACTGGCACCTGGCTTC
Source organism: Mitsuaria sp. RG (assembly GCF_028369275.1). Classification (NCBI taxonomy): domain Bacteria; kingdom Pseudomonadati; phylum Pseudomonadota; class Betaproteobacteria; order Burkholderiales; family Sphaerotilaceae; genus Roseateles; species Mitsuaria sp. RG. The sequence goes on along the minus strand of NZ_JAQMYQ010000002.1, from coordinate 213,553 downwards.
TATGCGCAGCAGAATATCCGCACGCCGGTGAAGATCGCGGTCTTCACCCTGGTCTGCACCCAACTGTTCAACCTGGCCCTGGTCGGCCCGCTGGCCCATGCCGGGCTGGCCCTGGCCATCAGCCTGGGCGCGTGCCTGAACGCCGGCCTGCTGTACTGGAAGCTGCGCAGCCAGCAGCTGTTCCAGCCGCAGCCGGGCTGGACGCCGTTCCTGCTCAAGCTGGTGCTGGCGGTGACCTTGATGTCGGCTGTGCTGTTGCTGGGCATGCACTACCTGCCAGCCTGGGAGCACGGCAACATGCTCGCGCGCTTCCTGCGCCTCGGGGCGCTGATCGCGGCGGGCGTGGTGACTTACTTCGGCTGCCTGTTCCTGTGTGGTTTGCGCCCTCGGCATTTCGCCCGCAAGGCGTTGCATTGAGGCGCCAGAGGGGTCAGGCGTCGGTTTTTCGCATTCCACGCCCCATGGGGGCGCTGCTGCCTGTCACCAGCGCCCGGGTGTGGTTATAATCGGCCACTTTATGAGCAAGAAGCGCGTTATGCAGCTGGTTCGAGGTCTTCACAACCTGCGCCCCGAGCACCGGGGCTGTGTCGCCACCATTGGCAACTTCGACGGGGTCCACCGGGGCCACCAGGCGATCCTCGCGCGCCTGCGCGAACGCGGTCAGGAACTGGGCCTGCCCACCTGCGTGGTGATCTTCGAGCCGCAGCCGCGCGAGTACTTCGCCCCACAGAGCGCCCCGGCGCGCCTGGCCCGCCTGCGTGACAAGGTCGAGCTGCTGGCCGGCGAGGGCATCGATCGGGTGCTGTGCCTGTCGTTCAACCAGCGCCTGAGCCAGCTCAGCGCCGAGCAGTTCGTCAAGGCGGTGCTGGTCGATGGCCTGGGCGTGCGCCACCTCGAAGTGGGCGACGACTTCCGTTTCGGCTGCGACCGCGCCGGCGACTTCGTCTTCCTCTCCGAAGCCGGCAAGCGCCACGGCTTCAGCGTCGAGGCGGCCAACACCGTGGTTCAGGACGGCCTGCGGGTCAGCAGCACCGAAGTGCGCAAGGCCCTGGCCGAAGGCGACTTCGAGCTGGCCGAGCACCTGCTGGGGCGTCCGTACCGTATCACCGGGCGCGTGCTGCATGGCCAGAAGCTGGCCCGCCAGCTCGGCACCCCCACCGCCAACATCCAGCTCAAGCGCCGTCGCGTGCCGCTGTCCGGGGTCTACCTGGCCAGCATCGAGATCGACGGCAAGGCCTGGCCGGGTGTCGGCAATATCGGAGTGCGCCCCACCGTCGTCGGTGACGGGCGTCCTCACCTGGAGATTCATCTCCTGGATTACGCCGGCGACCTGTATGGCCGGCGCCTGACGGTGGAATTCCACCACAAGCTGCGTGAAGAGCAGCGTTTCGCCTCCCTGGAGGCGCTGAAGTCGGCGATCGACGCGGACATCGCCGCCGCACGTGCCCACTGGCACGCTCAACCGCTAACGAAGAGCCTGAAATGACCGACTACAAAGCCACGCTTAACCTTCCGGACACCGCCTTCCCCATGAAGGCCGGCCTGCCTCAGCGCGAACCGCAGATCCTGCAGCGCTGGGACAGTATTGGCCTGTACGGTAAGTTGCGCGAGATTGGCAAGGATCGTCCGAAGTTCGTCCTGCACGACGGCCCGCCCTATGCCAACGGCAAGATCCACATCGGTCATGCGCTGAACAAGATTCTCAAGGACATGATTGTCCGCTCCAAGACCCTGTCCGGCTTCGACGCGCCGTACGTGCCGGGCTGGGACTGCCACGGCCTGCCGATCGAGCACAAGGTCGAGGTCACCCACGGCAAGCACCTGACCGCCGACCGCACCCGCGAGCTGTGCCGCGAGTACGCCGCCGAGCAGATCGAAGGGCAGAAGACCGAGTTCATCCGCCTGGGCGTGCTGGGCGACTGGGACAACCCCTACAAGACCATGAACTTCGCCAACGAGGCCGGTGAAATCCGCGCCCTGGCCGAGATGGTCAAGCAAGGCTTCGTGTTCAAGGGCCTCAAGCCCGTGAACTGGTGCTTCGATTGCGGCTCGGCCCTGGCTGAAGCCGAGGTCGAGTACGCCGACAAGAAATCCCAGACCATCGACGTCGCCTTCCAGGTGGCCGATGCCGACAAGCTGGCCGCCGCCTTCGGCCTGGGCGCGCTGGCCAAGCCCGCCGCCATCGTGATCTGGACCACCACCCCGTGGACCATCCCGGCCAACCAGGCGCTGAACATCCACCCGGACTTCAAGTACGCCCTGGTCGATACCGGCGAGCGTCTGCTGGTGCTGGCCGAGGAGCTGGTCGAGTCGTGCCTGAAGCGCTACGCGCTGGAAGGCTCGGTCATCGCCACCGCTCCGGGCTCGGCCCTGGAGCTGATCAACTTCCGCCACCCGTTCTACGACCGTCTGTCGCCGATCTACCTGGCCGACTACGTCGAGCTGGGCGCCGGTACCGGCGTGGTTCACTCCTCGCCGGCCTACGGTGAAGACGACTTCGTCACCTGCAAGCGCTACGGCATGGTCAACGACGACATCCTCACTCCGGTGCAGAGCAACGGCGTGTACGTCGAGTCGCTGCCGTTCTTCGGCGGCCAGTTCATCTGGAAGGCCAACCCGGCCATCGTCGACAAGCTCAGCGAAGTCGGCGCGCTGATGCACACCGAGACCATCAGCCACAGCTACATGCACTGCTGGCGCCACAAGACCCCGCTGATCTACCGCGCCACCGCGCAGTGGTTCGTCGGCATGGACAAGCAGCCGACCACCGGCGAGCCGCTGCGCGAGCGCGCGCTCAAGGCCATCGAAGAGACCAAGTTCGTTCCGGCCTGGGGCCAGGCGCGCCTGCATTCGATGATCGCCAACCGTCCGGACTGGTGCATCTCGCGTCAGCGCAACTGGGGCGTGCCGATCCCGTTCTTCCTCGACAAGCAGACCGGCGAGCTGCACCCGCGCACCGTCGAACTGATGGAAGAAGTTGCCAAGCGCGTCGAGAAAGAAGGCATCGAGGCCTGGTTCAAGCTGGACGCCGCCGAGCTGCTCGGTGACGAAGCCGGCCAGTACGACAAGATCACCGATACCCTCGACGTATGGTTCGACTCCGGCACCACCCACTGGCACGTGCTGCGCGGCTCCCACGACATCGGCCACGCCACCGGCCCGCGCGCCGACCTGTACCTGGAAGGCTCCGACCAGCACCGTGGCTGGTTCCACTCGTCGTTGCTCACCGGTTGCGCCATCGACGGCCACGCGCCGTACCGCGAGCTGCTGACCCACGGCTTCACCGTGGACGAGAACGGCCGCAAGATGTCCAAGTCGCTGGGCAACACCATCGAGCCGCAGAAGGTCAACGACACCCTGGGTGCCGACATCATGCGCCTGTGGGTCTCGGCCACCGACTACTCCGGCGAGATGGCGGTTTCCGATCAGATCCTGCAGCGTAGCGCCGACGCCTACCGCCGCATCCGCAACACCGCGCGCTTCCTGCTCTCCAACCTGTCCGGCTTCGACCCGGCCCGCGACCTGCTGCCGGCCGAAGACATGCTGGCCCTGGACCGCTGGGCGGTCGACCGCACCCTGCTGCTGCAGCGCGAGCTGGAAGAGCACTATGGCGAGTACCGTTTCTGGAACGTCTACTCGAAGATCCACAACTTCTGCGTGCAGGAGCTGGGCGGCTTCTACCTCGACATCATCAAGGACCGCCAGTACACCACTGGCGCCAACAGTGTCGCCCGCCGCTCCTGCCAGACCGCGCTGTTCCACATCAGCGAGGCACTGGTGCGCTGGATCGCGCCGATCCTGGCGTTCACCGCCGACGAGCTGTGGCAATACCTGCCGGGCGAGCGTAACGAGTCGGTGATGCTCAACACCTGGTACGAAGGCCTGAGCGAACTGCCGGAAGGTTTCGAGCTGGGTCGCGAGTACTGGGAACGCATCATGGCCGCCAAGACCGCGGTCAACAAGGAACTGGAGAACCAGCGCGCGGCCAAGGCCATCGGTGGCAACCTGCAGGCCGAAGTCACCCTGTTCGCCGACGACGCCCTGAGCGCCGACTTGAACAAGCTGGGCGACGAGTTGCGCTTCGTGCTGATCACTTCGGCCGCCAGTGTCGTGCCGTTCGTCCAGGCGCCGGCCGACGCGGTGACAACCGAAGTTGAAGGCCTCAAGCTGAAAGTCGTCAAGTCCGGTCACGCCAAGTGCGGTCGCTGCTGGCACTTCCGCGCCGACGTCGGCAGCCACCCGGAGCATCCGGAGATCTGCAGCCGTTGCGTCGACAACCTGAGCGGCTCCGGTGAGGTGCGCCACTATGCCTAACGCTTCCGCGGGGCGCTTCGGGCGCCTTGCCTGGCTCTGGCTGAGCCTGGTGGTCCTGGTCCTCGACCAGGCCACCAAGCTGTACTTCGACAGCGCGCTGACCATGTACCAGCAGATCGTGGTCATCCCCGACTACTTCAGCTGGACCCTGGCCTACAACACCGGCGCGGCATTCAGCTTCCTGGCCGACAGCTCCGGCTGGCAGCGCTGGCTGTTCGCGCTGATCGCCGTGGTGGTCAGCGCCGTGCTGGTGGTCTGGCTCAAGCGCCTGGGGCGCAACGAGACCTGGCTGGCCGTGGCCCTGGCCCTGGTGCTGGGCGGCGCGCTGGGCAACCTGTACGACCGCGTCGTGCTGGGCCATGTGGTCGACTTCATCCTGGTGCACTGGCAGAACCGCTACTACTTCCCGGCCTTCAACCTGGCCGACAGCGCGATCACCGTGGGCGCGGTGATGCTGGCGCTGGACATGTTCAAGAGCAAGAAGTCCGAGGAAGCCGTCCATGACTGAAACCCGCATTGGCCAGAACACCGAAGTCACCCTGCACTTCGCGCTGCACCTGGAAAACGGCGACACCGTCGACAGCACCTTCGACAAGGCCCCGGCCACGTTCAAGGTCGGCGACGGCAACCTGCTGCCGGGCTTCGAGAATGCCCTGTTCGGCTTCAAGGCCGGTGACCAGCGCAAGCTGAGCATCGCCCCGGAGAACGCCTTCGGCCAGCACAACCCGCAGAACGTGCAGGTGATGCCGCGCTCGCAGTTCGAAGGCATGGAGCTGTCCGAAGGGCTGCTGGTGATCTTCAACGACGCCGCCAACACCGAGCTTCCGGGCGTGGTCAAGGCGTTCGACGACAACCAGGTGACCATCGATTTCAACCATCCACTGGCTGGCAAGACCCTGAACTTCGAGGTGCAGATCCTCGACGTGAAGGCCGTGTGAGCCTGGAGCCGAGCATGCAAATCAAACTCGCCAACCCGCGCGGCTTCTGCGCGGGGGTCGACCGGGCGATCGAGATCGTCAACCGCGCCCTGGAAGTCTTCGGCCCGCCGATCTATGTGCGCCACGAAGTGGTGCACAACAAGTTCGTGGTCGAGGACCTGCGCAACCGTGGCGCGATCTTCGTCGAAGAGCTGGACCAGGTGCCGGACGACGTCATCGTCATCTTCAGCGCCCATGGCGTTTCCCAGGCCGTGCGCCAGGAAGCCGCCGGCCGTGGCCTGAAGGTGTTCGACGCCACCTGCCCGCTGGTGACCAAGGTGCATATCGAGGTTGCCAAGTACAGCCGCGACGGCCGTGAGACCATCCTCATCGGTCACGAGGGGCACCCGGAAGTCGAAGGCACCATGGGTCAGTACGACGCCAGCAACGGCGGTGCCATCTACCTCGTCGAGGACGAGGACGATGTCGCCAGGCTGCAGGTGCGCAACCCTGACCACCTGGCCTTCGTCACCCAGACCACCCTGTCGATGGACGACACCAGCCGGGTGATCGACGCCCTGCGCGAACGCTTCCCGAACATCGGCGGCCCGCGCAAGGACGACATCTGCTACGCCACCCAGAACCGCCAGGATGCCGTCAAGCAACTGGCCGACGAGTGCGACGTGGTATTGGTGGTCGGCAGCCCCAACAGCTCCAACTCCAACCGCCTGCGCGAGCTGGCCGAGCGCATGAGCACCCCGGCCTACCTGATCGACGGCGCCGAGGACCTGCAACGCAGCTGGTTCGACGGGGCCGAGCGCATCGGCATCACCGCCGGGGCCTCGGCGCCCGAGGTGCTGGTGCGTGGCGTGATCGACCAGCTCAAGGCCTGGGGCGCGACCGGCGCCGAAGAGCTCGACGGGCGCGAGGAGAACATCACCTTCTCCATGCCCAAGGAGCTGCGGGTCCGCTCGATCTGAGTCAGTCCGGTGCACAGCGGCGGCCCTCGTCGTTGCGCAGGCTGACCCGGCCACTGGGGCTGAGCACCACCTGATGACGGCTGTCGAGGGTGGTGCGCGGGCAGATGTCCAGCGTGGTGCCGACGAAGCCCATCCCCAGCGGCGCCCCCCGGGCGCTGAACCTCACGACCCGGTCCGAGGTCGTGGCAATCCTCAGCGGCCTGTGCAGGCGATGCGCCTGCAACAGCTCGCCATCCTGCTCCAGCACCACCCGCCAGCCCTTGCCCCAATTCTCCTCCAGCGGCCTGACCAGCACGGCCTGGTGCCTTAGCGCCGCCTGATTACGGGCGCCGCGCAGGGCCTGTGCCAGCTCCCTGGCCACGGCACCGACGTAAAGCTCATCGCTGAACTTGCTGTAGGCCGATATGCCCTGGTGTGTCAGAAGGCTCAGCACGCCCAGTGCGAACATCATTTGTATCAGTGTTACGCCTTGTTGCCCCACGCTGCATTCCTCCCTGGAAGTGCTTCTCTGTAGCTTCCAGGACGCCCAACAAAGGCGCCAGTCGGCCGGTTCGGGTTGCGGCCTAGGAAAGATCCCAGGAGGGGGTTATGGGGGCGAGGGAAGGGGGCATGACGCTGCTGGAGGTGCTGCTGGCTGGCACGCTGCTGACGCTGGGACTGTTCGCATCGGCGGCCTTGCAGCTGCGTGGGCTGCAGGCCGTCGAAGGGGCGCGGCGGGAAGCGCAGGTGTTGCAATTGGCCCAGGGCATGTTGGAGCGGGTCAGGGCTGCCGGGGCGCTCGAGGCGGGCGAGGAAGCAGCCTGGCAGTCGCGCCTGACCCAGGTGCTCGGTAGTGCGGCGCAAGGGCGCATGAACCTGGCCGGGGGCGTGCTGGTGCTGGACGTCGATTGGCCGGGCCTGGGAGGGGGGCGGCAGTCGCTGAGCGTGCAGGGCAGGGTGCTGCCATGAGGCACCGGCAGGTGGGTTTGGGCCTTGTCGAGGCACTGCTGGCCCTGGCGCTGGGCCTGATGCTGCTGGTGGCTGCCGGCCAGGTATTCGTCTCGGCGTATCAGGCCTTGCAACTGCAAGGCGCGGCGGCGCGCCTGCAGGATGACGCCCGCCTGGCCTTGCAGCGAATGGCCGAGGATATTCGCCAGGCGGGGATGTTCGGTTGCCTGCGTCTTGAAGCCGAGGACTTTGCCGATCCTGGCGCGGCCCAGGCTTTCGCCTCGCCCATCGAGATCATGGGCGACAGCCTGACCCTGGTCGGCGCTGAGTTGCCCGGGTTGCTCGGCAGCCCGGACTGGACCGTGCTCAGCGACTGCCGCAGTTGGGCGCGGGTGCAGCCCGGGCAGCACGTCGGGGACGGCGAGTTGCTGGCGCTGCCGGTGCGCCGGGTGACCTATCGGGTGCGCAACGGCAGCCTGATGCTCACCAGCAATGCGCAGCATGCCAGTCTCATCGACCAGGTGCGGGCGCTGGAGGTCAACCGTGTCGAGGCGGGCGCGGGCGAGCGCCTGGATATCCGCCTGACCCTGGATGACCGGCAGCATGGGCTCGAGCAGCAGCATTCGCTGAGCGTGGCCCTGCGCAACCCGGGAGCCGAGTCGTGACGGGGCAGCGTGGCATCGTGCTGGTGCTGGCGTTGATCCTGAGCCTGCTGTTCGGCCTGCTGGCAACCCTGGCGCTGCGCGAGGCACTGTTGCAGCAACGCCAGGCAGGCGATCAACTGGCCGGCGCACGAGCCTTCGAGCAGGCGGAGGCAGCCTTGCTCGAAGGTGTGGAACTGCTGGCAGGCGGCATCCCGGTCCCATGTCAGGCCTGTCCGCCGCCAAGTCCACCTGATACGCAGCCTTCCCCACCCTGGCTGGCGACCCAAAGTGGCTTCGTTTACCTGCAAACCCTGGGAGACAGCCTGCGTGTCGCGGGCCAGCCCGTCGGGGACAGGCTGACGCTGGTCCGGGTGACGGCGGTGGGCCTTCAAACCCGCGCGCGGCAACTGCTGGAGGCGGTCTATGCCATCGACGATGACGGCGCGGTGAAGCGGATCAGCTGGCGCCAGCGCCTGGGGGAGGGCTGAGATGCAGCGCGGCCTTGGTCTGATCGAATTATTGATTGTCGTGGCGCTGATCGGCATGCTGGCAGCCATTGCCTACCCCAGCTACAGCGACCAGTTGCGGCGCGCCGCGCGAAGCGAAGCGGTCGGCCTGCTGCAGGACGCGGCATTGCGCCTGGAGCAGCACCGCGCACGCGTGGGCGGTTATGCCGACAACGAGCAGCTGACCACCGTGTTGCCCGCGGGCACACGCTACTACCGCCTGCAGGCCTGGCGCGACACTGACCGGTTCAGCCTGCGCGCCAGCCGTGTGCCCGAGGCCTTCATGGCGGATGACCGTTGCGGCGACTTCCTGCTCGACCAGGCGGGCGTGCGCGATAACACGGGCGCGGGCGACCAGGCGTGCTGGGGAAGCTGAAGATCATGAGGTGCCCAGGCACCGTGGAATTACTTCAGGTGTTGGATCGAACCATGAGCAAGCAAGTAGTGATTGTCGGCGGCGGTGTCATCGGCCTGCTGACCGCGTTCAACCTGGCGGCGGATGTCGACCGGGTGGTGGTGTGCGACCAGGGCGAGGTGGGTCGGGAGTCGTCCTGGGCCGGTGGCGGGATCGTTTCGCCGCTGTACCCGTGGCGCTACAGCCCGGCGGTGACCGCCCTGGCGCACTGGTCACAGGATTTTTATCCACAGCTGGGCGAGCGTCTGTTCGCCAGCACCGGTGTCGACCCCGAGGTGCATACCACCGGGCTGTACTGGCTGGACCTGGACGACGAAATCGAGGCCCTGGCCTGGGCCGCGCGCGAGCAGCGCCCGCTCAGCGCAGTGGATATCTCGGCGGCCTACGACGCCGTGCCGGTGCTTGGCCCGGGCTACCGCCATGCCATCTACATGGCGGGCGTGGCCAACGTGCGCAACCCGCGGCTGGTGAAGTCGCTGAAGGCCGCGCTGCAGGCATTGCCGAACGTGACCCTGCGCGAGCATTGCCAGATCAGCGGGTTCGTCCATGAAGGTGGCCGCGTTACCGGTGTGCAGACCGAGGACGGAGTGATCGCCGCCGACGATGTGGTGCTCAGTGCCGGAGCCTGGAGCGGCGACCTGCTGCAGACCCTCGGGCTGACGCTGCCGGTGGAGCCGGTGAAGGGGCAGATGATCCTGTTCAAGTGCGCCGAGGACTTCTTGCCGAGCATGGTCCTGGCCAAGGGGCGCTATGCGATCCCGCGTCGCGACGGGCATATCCTGGTGGGCAGTACGCTGGAGCATGCCGGCTACGACAAGACCCCGACCGGGGATGCGTTGGAGAGCCTGAAGGCCTCGGCGGTGGAGTTGCTGCCGGCGCTGGCGGATGCCGAGGTGGTCGGGCATTGGGCTGGCCTGCGTCCTGGCTCGCCGGAAGGTATCCCGTATATCGGCGCGGTGCCGGGGCATGAAGGGCTATGGCTGAACTGCGGGCATTACCGCAACGGGCTGGTGCTGGCGCCGGCGTCGTGCCAGCTGTTCGGTGATTTGCTGCTGGGGCGCGAGCCGATCATCGATCCGGCGCCGTATGCGCCTGCGGGGCGGTTGGGCTGAGCGCATAACCCACTGTAGGAGCGGCCTTGTGCCGCGAAAGGGTCGCAAAGCGGCCCCGGCGATCTTTGCGTCAACGCTGAAATCCTGGGGCCGCTACGCAGCCCTTTCGCGGCACAAGGCCGCTCCTACAGAGAGAGGGCGCGTAGGCTGTCAGCGCTGCTGGCCTGGCCCCTGCTCCAGATGCTGCTGGCTGCAGTACCACTCCTGGCCACGCTGCAACGCCCGGTCATTGGGCAGGTGCACGCCGCAATGGGCGCAGCGCACCATCTTCAGCGGGTCCTGCAGGCGCGGCTCGGCAGGTGATTGCTGACTGGTCTTGAACTTGCGCCACAGCCAGAACGCGGCGGCGATCAGGGCGATCCAGAAGAGTAGGCGAACCATGGTGTCCAGCTTGTCGAGAAAAGAAGCCGACAGTCTAGGACGCAGGCATGAAAAAAGGGAGGCCTCGGGCCTCCCTTTCTTTGCGTGCGTGGTATCAGTCGAACAGACCGAAGGTCATGTAGCTGAACCACGAGCGGTCCTTCTCGGCTTCCTTCGGACCTTCCGGCAGGATCGGGTCGCCGTTCTCGTCCTTGGGCAGCAGCTCCTGCGGAATCTCGGAGCGGGCATCCTGGAACTGCTTGACCACGTCCTGGTTGGCGCGGGTCTCGCCCGGTGGCAGCGGCGCCTGGGTGTCGATCAGGCCCAGGGTGGCCTTGGACAGCCACGAGCGGTTGCCGTTTTCATCCACTTTGGCGACGAACTGGCCATCGACCAGGCTCGGGTGGTTCGGGTAGTTGAGCTTGAGGGTCTCGAGGCTGGTGGCCGCCAGTTCGTCCAGGTGCATGCGCTGGTACGACTCGACCATCACCGCCAGGCCATCACCCACCGACGGGGTTTCCTGGAAGTTCTCGACCACGTAGCGGCCACGGTTGGCGGCGGCCACATAGGCCTCGCGGCTCAGGTAGTAGTTGGCCACGTGGATCTCGTAGGAGGCCAGCAGGTTGCGCAGGTAGATCATGCGCTGCTTGGCGTCCGGGGCGTAGCGGCTGTTGGGGAAGCGGCTGGTCAGCTGGGCGAACTCGTTGTACGAGTCGCGGGCGGCGCCCGGGTCACGCTTGGTCATGTCCAGCGGCAGGAAGCGCGCCAGCAGGCCACGGTCCTGGTCGAACGAGGTCAGGCCCTTGAGGTAGTAGGCGTAGTCGACGTTCGGGTGCTGCGGGTGCAGGCGGATGAAGCGCTCGGCGGCGGACTTGGCGGCCTCGGGCTCGGAGTTTTTATAGTTGGCGTAGATCAGCTCGAGCTGGGCCTGGTCGGCGTAGCGGCCGAACGGGTAGCGCGATTCCAGGGCCTTGAGCTTGTTCACGGCGCTGGTGTAGCTGGAGTTGTCCAGGTCGGCCTGCGCCTGCTGGTACAGCTCGGCCTCGCTGAGGTTCTCGTCAATGACTTCCTTGTTCGAGGAACAGGCAGCGGTGAGCCCGAGGATGGCGATCAGCAGCAGGTGTTTCACTTGCATGGCGGCTTGCGTCCCTTTGACGGCCGCTGTCTTGGGCGGTGCCGTCCTGTTATGATGAGCGCCCCCGGCCAAACCCCGGGGCAAAAGAAGCCGTATTTAACCACAAGCGCGCAGCCGAAACCAAAGGCTGAACGCCCGTCGATTCGAGCATGTCCGAGATCATTCAACTTAGCGCAGAGGTCCCGTCCGAACTGGGCGGCCAACGCCTCGACCAGGTCGCCGCCCAATTGTTCGGCGAGTACTCGCGTTCGCGCCTGTCCTCGTGGATCAAGGATGGCCGCCTGACCGTCGATGGCGCGGTGCTGCGACCGCGCGACACCGTCCACACCGGCTCCATCCTGGCCCTCGAAGCCGAGCAGGAGGCCCAGGGCGAATGGGTGGCTCAGGACATCGAGCTGGACATCGTCTACGAGGACGACCAGATCCTGGTGATCAACAAGCCCGCCGGGCTGGTGGTCCACCCGGCGGCCGGTCACCCCGATGGCACCTTGCTCAACGCCCTGCTGCACCATGTCCCGGACATCGTCAATGTGCCGCGTGCCGGCATCGTGCACCGCCTGGACAAGGACACCACCGGTCTGATGGTGGTGGCCAAGACCCTGCAGGCGCAGACCAACCTGGTCGACCAGCTGCAAAAACGTTCGGTCAGCCGCATCTACGAGTGCATCGTGGTCGGCGTGGTGATCGCCGGCGGCAAGATCGACGCGCCGATCGGCCGTCACGGCGGCGAGCGCCAGCGCATGGCGGTGACCGAGGGCGGCAAGCCGGCCGTCAGCCACTACCGCGTGCTCAAGCGCTTCCGTTCGCACACCCATGTGCGGGTCAAGCTGGAAACCGGGCGCACCCACCAGATCCGTGTGCACATGGCACATGTCGGCTATCCGCTGGTCGGCGACCAGACCTACGGTGCACGCTTCCGCATCCCGCCGGCTGCCAGCGTGGCCATGGTCGAGGCGGTCAAGCACTTCCCGCGTCAGGCCCTGCACGCGCGTTTCCTGGCGCTGGACCACCCGACCACGGGTGAGCGCATGGAATGGAAGTCGGAGTTGCCAGACGACTTCCAGTGGCTGCTGTCGCTGCTCGACCAGGACCGCGAGAGCTTCATCGGATGAGTGGCCTGGCGCAGTCGCTGATCCTCCCCGACTGGCCGGCCCCGGCCTCGGTTCGCGCCTGCGTCACCACCCGCGAGGGCGGCGTCAGCCTGCCGCCCTATGAATCCTTCAATCTGGGCGACCATGTGGGTGATGACCCGCAGGCGGTGGCCGAGAACCGTCGACGCCTGAGCGACGAATTCACCATCCAGCCCGCCTGGCTCAAGCAGGTGCACGGGCTGGTGGTGGCGGATGCCGATCCCGCCGTGGTTGCCGAAGCCGATGCCAGCTGGACAGACCAGCCGGGCATTGCCTGCACCGTGATGACCGCTGATTGCCTGCCCGCGTTGTTCTGCGACCGTGCCGGTACCCGTGTGGCAGCTGCCCATGCCGGCTGGCGCGGGCTGGCCGGTGGCGTGCTGGAGGCCACACTTGACCGCCTGGCGCTGGCGCCTGAAGAGGTCATGGTGTGGCTGGGCCCGGCCATCGGGCCGCAGGCGTTCGAGGTGGGTATGGAAGTGCGCGATGCCTTTACCGCCGTGCATCCCGAGGCCGCCGCAGCCTTTGTTGACGGCGAGCGTCCTGGCAAGCTGATGGCCGATATCTACCAGCTGGCGCGGATCCGCCTGGCGGCGCGTGGCGTTACCGCCGTTTATGGTGGCGGGTTCTGCACGGTCAGTGACCCGCGTTTCTTCTCCTATCGCCGCACTCCGCAGGGTGGGCGCTTCGCTTCGTTGGTCTGGCTGCAGCCGCGCTGACCTTACCCGGCCCACGCGGACATCGCGTGGGAGCGGGCTTGCCCCGCGATAGCGCAGGCCCTGCCACCTCAATCTCAACTGCTGACGCCATCGCGGGGCAAGCCCGCTCCCACGTTGTCTCACGTCACTGGTGCTGACCTCTGTCAACCCCGCTACGCTTGAATCTTCCAGAATCACCCTTATCTATTGGTCATCTCAGGCAGGTTCTTCATTACAGGTGCTGTCCATCGCTCCGCCTGCCCTTTAAAGGAAGGTATCCCCCATGCGAATAGACCGACTGACCAGCAAGCTGCAACTCGCGTTATCCGACTCCCAATCCCTGGCCGTGGGCATGGACCACCCGGCCATCGAGCCCCTGCACCTGCTGCAGGCGCTGATCGACCAGCAGGGCGGCTCGATCAAGCCGCTGCTGATGCAGGTCGGCTTCGACATCAACAGCCTGCGCAAGGCGTTGACCAAGGAGCTCGACCAGCTGCCGAAAATCCAGAACCCCACGGGCGATGTGAACATGTCCCAGGACCTGGCGCGCCTGCTCAACCAGGCCGACCGCCTGGCCCAGCAGAAGGGCGACCAGTTCATCTCCAGCGAACTGGTGCTGCTCGCCGCCATGGACGAGAACAGCAAGGTCGGCAAGCTGCTGCTCGGCCAGGGCGTGAGCAAGAAGGCCCTGGAGAACGCCATCAACAACCTGCGCGGCGGCGCGGCGGTGAACGACGCCAACGCCGAGGAATCGCGCCAGGCCCTGGACAAGTACACCGTCGACCTGACCAAGCGCGCCGAAGAAGGCAAGCTGGACCCGGTGATCGGCCGTGACGACGAGATCCGCCGCACCATCCAGGTGCTGCAACGCCGCACCAAGAACAACCCGGTGCTGATCGGCGAGCCCGGCGTGGGCAAGACCGCCATCGCCGAGGGCCTGGCCCAGCGCATCATCAACGGCGAGGTGCCCGATGGCCTGAAAGGCAAGCGCCTGCTGGCCCTGGACATGGGCGCACTGATTGCTGGCGCCAAGTACCGCGGCGAGTTCGAAGAGCGCCTCAAAGGCCTGCTCAACGAACTGAGCAAGCAGGAAGGCCAGATCATCCTGTTCATCGACGAACTGCACACCATGGTCGGCGCCGGCAAGGGCGAGGGCGCCATGGACGCCGGCAACATGCTCAAGCCGGCCCTGGCCCGTGGCGAGCTGCATTGCGTCGGTGCCACCACGCTCAACGAATACCGCCAGTTCATCGAGAAGGATGCCGCCCTCGAGCGCCGCTTCCAGAAAGTGCTGGTGGAAGAGCCGAGCGAGGAAGACACCATCGCCATCCTGCGCGGCCTGAAAGAACGCTATGAAGTGCACCACAAGGTGGCCATCACCGATGGCGCGATCATCGCCGCGGCCAAGCTCAGCCACCGCTACATCACCGACCGCCAGTTGCCGGACAAGGCCATCGACCTGATCGACGAAGCGGCCAGCCGCATCCGCATGGAGATCGACTCCAAGCCGGAAGTGCTCGACCGCCTCGACCGTCGCCTGATCCAGCTGAAGGTGGAATCCCAGGCGCTGAAGAAAGAAGAAGACGAAGCCGCGAAGAAGCGCCTGGAGAAACTGACCGAGGAAATCGACCGCCTGGAGCGCGAGTACGCCGACCTCGAAGAGATCTGGGCCTCGGAAAAAGCCGAGGTGCAGGGCTCGGCGCAGATCCAGCAGAAGATCGAGCAGGCCCGCCAGGAGCTGGAAGCCGCCCGCCGCAAGGGCGATCTCAGCCGCATGGCCGAGTTGCAGTATGGGGTAATCCCGGACCTGGAGCGCAGCCTGCAGATGGTCGACCAGCACGGCAAGACCGACAACCAGCTGCTGCGCAACAAGGTGACCGAGGAAGAAATCGCCGAAGTGGTCTCTAGGTGGACCGGCATTCCCGTGGCCAAGATGCTCGAAGGCGAGCGCGAGAAGCTGCTGAAGATGGAAAGCCTGCTGCATGAACGGGTGATTGGCCAGGACGAGGCGGTGACCGCCGTGGCCAACGCTGTGCGCCGTTCCCGCGCCGGGCTGTCCGATCCGAACCGCCCCAGCGGCTCGTTCCTGTTCCTTGGGCCCACCGGCGTGGGCAAGACCGAGCTGTGCAAGGCGCTGGCCGAGTTCCTGTTCGACACCGAAGAGGCCATGGTGCGCATCGACATGTCCGAGTTCATGGAGAAACACTCCGTGGCTCGCCTGATCGGCGCTCCACCAGGCTACGTGGGCTATGAAGAGGGCGGCTACCTGACCGAAGCCGTGCGCCGCAAGCCGTACTCGGTGGTGCTGCTCGACGAGGTGGAGAAGGCCCACCCGGATGTGTTCAACGTGTTGCTGCAGGTGCTGGAAGACGGCCGCCTGACCGACAGCCACGGCCGTACCGTGGACTTCCGCAACACGGTGATCGTGATGACCTCCAACCTGGGCTCGGCGCAGATCCAGGAACTGGCCGGTGATCGCGAGGCACAGCGCGCGGCGGTGATGGACGCGGTGGGTTCGCACTTCCGTCCGGAGTTCATCAACCGTATCGACGAAGTGGTGGTGTTCGAGCCACTGGGCCGCGAGCAGATCGCCGGTATCACCGAGATCCAGCTTGGTCGCCTGCGCGGTCGCCTGGCCGAGCGCGAGTTGAGTCTGAGCCTGAGCCCGGAGGCGTTGGACAAGCTGATCGCCGTTGGTTACGACCCGGTGTATGGCGCACGGCCGCTCAAGCGTGCGATCCAGCGCTGGATCGAGAACCCGCTGGCGCAGTTGATCCTGTCTGGCGAGTTCCTGCCGGGTGCGGCGATCACTGCGAAGGTGCAGGGCGAAGAGATTGTCTTCGGCTGATCACTGCCATCATGAAGAGCCCCGCGAAAGCGGGGCTTTTTTATGTTGGTTGTCCTGATGCCATCGCGGGGCAAGCCCGCTCCCACGCTGATCGGTGCCACCAGGTACCCTATGCGTGGGAGCGGGCTTGACCCGCGATAAGGCCAGTGCAGGCGCCGCAAACCCCTGATTTTTCGGCTTCCTACCTAACTTGCTGAAAATTTTGAAAAAAGTGCTTGCACAAAATTCAGAGTGCCCCTAATATTCGCCCCGCTGTCAGGCACTGAGCGAATCACCAGCAACATCGGGGATCGCAAAACAACTTACAAATCAGTAAGTTGAACGAAAAAAAGTGGTTGACAAGCAAAACGAAGAATGTAGAATAGCCGGCCTCAGCAGCGACAACGCGAAAGCGAAGCAGCTAAAGAGTTCGAAGCTAACACAGACTTCGAAGCAGTAAAGATGTACCGAAGTTCAGTTCCGCGATAGCTCAGTCGGTAGAGCAAATGACTGTTAATCATTGGGTCCCTGGTTCGAGTCCAGGTCGCGGAGCCAATCTCGGGGTGTAGCGCAGTCCGGTAGCGCGCCTGCTTTGGGAGCAGGATGTCAGGAGTTCGAATCCCCTCACCCCGACCATTTTCCGGGTCGTTAGCTCAGTTGGTAGAGCAGTTGGCTTTTAACCAATTGGTCGTAGGTTCGAATCCTACACGACCCACCATGTAAAAAGGGCATCTCGAATGAGATGCCCTTTTTCTTTTGTCCGCGATTTATATTCCCACCCTTGCTACCCTGTGGCCTTTGCCCGCAGGAGCGCCACGCATGTCCCTCAAAGCCCGTGTTTTCATCGCCACCAGCCTGGATGGCTACATCGCCCGTGAAGACGGCGGCCTCGATTGGCTGATGGGCGCGACCCAATCCACCGACGACCATGGCTACGCCGGGTTCATGGCGGGCGTCGACACGCTGGTGATGGGGCGCGGGACCTTCGACAAGGTCATGACCTTTGGTGAGTGGCCATATGCCGATACGCGGGTCGTGGTGGTCAGCGCCAGCCTCGAGGCCTTGCCCAAGGGCGCGCCGGCGCAGGTCGAACTGCATCCAGGGCCGATCCCGGCATTGCTCGAGCACCTGCAGGCCACGGGCGCGAAAAGCCTGTACCTGGATGGCGGCAAGCTGATTCAGGGGTTCCTGCGCGAGGGGCTGGTGGACGAGATGACCATCACCCGCATTCCCGTGCTGCTGGGGCAGGGGATTCCGTTGTTCGGGGATTTGGCGAAGGATGTGCTGTTGCAGCACATGAAGACGACCAGTTACGAGAGTGGGTTTGTGCAGAGCACGTATCGCGTGGTCAGGTGAATCGCAGGGGCCGCTGTGCGGCCCTTTCGCGGCACAAGGCCGCTCCTACAGGCGATCGCGTCCCCCTGTAGGAGCGGCCTTGCGCCGCGAAAGGGCTGCGCAGCAGCCCCAAAATCTCAAAGCCTCAGTGCAGTTTGAGTCGCGGCTCAGTCCCACGCCCAATCTTGCTACCCAGCATCATCATCGCCGTGCGGAAGAACCCATACAACGCCATCTGGTGCATCCGGTACAGCGACACATAGAACATCCGCGCCAGCCAGCCCTCCAGCTTCACGCTGCCCATCAGGTTACCCATCAGGTTGCCCACCGCCGAGAACCGCGACAGCGACACCAGCGAGCCATAGTCCTTGTACTCATAGGTCGGCAGCGCCTTGTTCTCCAGGCGCGCCTTCAGGCTCTTGGCCAACAGCGAAGCCTGCTGGTGCGCAGCCTGGGCCCGTGGCGGCACGTTGCGGTCGCTGCCCGGCTGCGGGCAGGCGGCGCAGTCGCCGAAGGCGAAGATATTGTCGTCGCGGGTGGTCTGCAGGGTCGGGCGCACCACCAGCTGGTTGATGCGGTTGGTTTCCAGGCCGTCGATATCCTTGAGGAAGCCCGGCGCGCGAATGCCTGCCGCCCACACCTTCAGGCTGGCCTGGATCACTTCGCCGGCCGCCGTCTTCAGGCCATCTTCGGTCACTTCGCTGACCGCGGCGTTGGTCATCACCGTCACGCCGAGTTTTTCCAGGGTCTTGTGCACCGGCACGCTGATGCGCTCCGGCAGCGCCGGCAGCACCCGCGGGCCGGCCTCGATAAGGGTGATGTGCATGTCTTTCGGCTGGATCTTGTCCAGGCCGTAGGCCGCCAGCTCATGGGCGGCGTTGTGCAGCTCGGCCGCCAGCTCCACGCCGGTGGCGCCGGCACCGACGATGGCCACGCTGATCTTCTCGCTGGCCACATCGCCCGCGTGGGCACGCAGGTAATGGTTGAGCAGCTGCTGGTGGAAGCGCTCGGCCTGCTTGCGGCTGTCGAGGAACAGGCAGTGCTGCGCCGCGCCCAGGGTGCCGAAGTCGTTGGTGTTGCTGCCCACGGCGATCACCAGGCTGTCGTAGCCGATGGTGCGCGCAGGCAACAGCTCACGGCCCTCGTCGTCGAGGGTCGCGGCCAGCTGGATCAGTTTGCTTTCACGGTCCAGGCCGCTCATGCGGCCCATCTGGAAGTTGAAGTGGTTCCACTTGGCCTGGGCCACGTAGTTCAGTTCGTCTTCCGAGGAGTTCAGCGAACCGGCCGCCACTTCGTGCAGCAGGGGCTTCCAGATGTGCGTCAGGTTGGCATCAACCAGGGTGATCTCGGCCTGTTTGCGCTTGCCCAGGCTTTTACCCAGGCGGGTCGCCAGTTCCAGGCCGCCGGCGCCGCCGCCGACAATCACGATGCGATGAGTCATGGGGATATCTCACAAGTTTTACGGAATTCGTGGACACAAGGTCCGGCCGCGTCCGGCATGAGGGGCGGGCGAGCGCAAGGCAGCTCATAGCACCAGTCCACTCAGCAGGCGGCTCAACAGGCCCAGACCGATGGTCACGGCCACCACCAGCAACAGGAGCAGCAACGGCCGGAAGGGCCTGCGCTCGACTTGATGCTGGGGGGCGCTCAGATACTCATCGACGCGACGCTGATCTTCGGGATTCAGGCGGCTGGTCATGGTGGGCCTCGTCAGATAGACGTTTGTGACTGCGTGTACGCCACAGCGTTCACGCAAACGCATGGGTCGAATGATAATGCTTTCTATCCCTGGCGCCGAGTGTACGTGATCGCAAACACACCCGGCACTGGATCAAAGACTGATACCTACGTCGAACACGATGCTGCGCCCCAGGTTGCCGCGCAGGAAATCCGGCGCGTCCGGGTGGGCGAACAGCACCCGGGCGAAGGTCGGCCCCACCAGCGACAGCGAGCGCCAGCCCTGGCGCAGGTATTCGGTGGGCGGCGGGAAATGGCTGTTGAGGTCGAGCACTTCGCGCTTGAGGCTGGAGAAGGCGATGATGTCCAGCTCGCCCAGGTCCAGCCCGCGTTCGCGGTAGTTGTGCGATTTCTTGCGCAAGGTGGGCGCCAGGCGCGCCAGCAGCTCCTGGGCGCTGATCCGCCGTGGCCGCTGTTCGCGGCGCACCAGCTGGGCTAGGGAAAACGCGCTGCGCCGCCGTTGCAGCTCTTCGCGCCACTCGTCGTTGAGCCGCCGGCCCTCGTCGAGCACGAAGAACACCTCGAATGCCGCGTCGCGGAACAGCACGTCCGGCGGCTCCTGCCCGGCCGGGGTGAAGTCCTCGCTGCGGTAGGGAATGTTCAGCCCTTGCAGCAGGCGCTGGCAGACCCAACGCTCGCGTTCCCATTTGCGGGCATTGGACAGGAACGCATTGGCTTGTTCGGCCTGGATGGTAAGCAGGCGCAGGTAGTCTGAGTCATCCATGGGGACAAGCTTAGTCGCTAATTGATGACGGTAAGATGCTGTTTGTGCGTGGGAATCAGCCCAGCACCAGCCATTGCTGCACGACTCCGAACAAGTGCAGCAGCCCGCCGCCCACGCAGATCGCCGAACTGACCGCGATGAAACGCCGGCTGCGCCCGGTGCCGGCCAGCAACAGCGGCCCCAGCAGGCCACGGGCCAGGTACACCAGGGTGATCAGGCAGATGATCGGCATCAGCAACGGCAAGGGTGCGATCACACCGGCTGCCGATACCGCGTAGGCGGCCCAGACCAGCAGTACCGATGCGATAAGCAGGGTGACCAGGGCAGGGTAGGCACGCCCTTGTTCGGCGGCCCGGGCCATGCGCTCGCCTGCGCCGAACAGACGGTACCAGCGCGGGCCCACGGCGATGACCATCAGGTGCAGCACCCCCGCGATGGCGCTGAACAGTGCGCCCAGCAGCAAGGGCAGGTTGATGCCTTCGGTCATCGGGGATGCGTCCTGCAGCGAAAGGAGGTGTCAGCCTATAGCAACCGGACGAATGGGAGAATGGGTGTAGACTCAGGCTTGTCCACATGGCCGACAGGGATATTGTTCAGGTGATCAGCGCACAGGTCTTGTCCAGCACCAGCCTCACCCTCGGCTGGCTCGGTTACGTGCCCCTGCTGATCTGGGCTGCCAGCCGCACGCGCTGGGTGGAGCTGTTCACCGACACCCGCCGCCAGCACCTTTTGTTCGGCACGGTGTTCTGCCTGTTCGTGCTGTGGCTGGTGCGGCGGGATTTCGATACCGGGGTGTCGTACCACTTCATCGGCATGACTGCCGTCACTCTGTTGCTGGACTGGCCGCTGGCGGTGCTCGGTGGTTTCCTCGCCCAGCTTGGCCTGTTGCTGCTCGGTCGCCAGGACCTTGCCGCCATTGGCGTCAACGGCCTGCTGATCGTCGGCTTGCCGGTGCTGGTCACCGAGGTGTGCGCGATCCTGGTCGAGCGTGCACAGCCGCGTAACCTGTTCGTTTATATCTTCTGTTGCGGGTTCTTCCCCGCCGCGCTGACCGTACTGGTGTGCCTGGCGGCCGGGCTGGGGGTGTTGTGGATGGACGAGCGTTTCGCCATGCCCGAGTGGCTGAGCGACTTTGTTGGCTACCTGTGGCTGATGATGTTCCCCGAGGCGTTTATCAATGGCACCGTGATCAGTGCCTTGGTGGTGTTCTGCCCCGAGTGGCTGGAGACGTTCAACCGCACTCGTTATTTGCAGGCGCCGTGGAAGGATGAAGAACGGTGATGTTTTCTGGGGCTGCTGTGCAGCCCTTTCGCGGCACAAGGCCGCTCCTACAGGCGGTCGCATTCCCCTGTAGGAGCGGCCTTGTGCCGCGAAAGGGCCGCAAAGCGGCCCCAACAACGTCGAACCAATCAGCGTTCTAAAAACGCCTACCTCAATGCCGCGGCTCCAGATCCCCCGAATACAACTCATCCTCGGACTCTTCCGCCCCCGCGATCTTATGCTCCTCGGCCGCCCAGGCCCCCAGGTCGATCAACTTGCAGCGATCCGAGCAAAACGGCCGGAACGGGCTCTTCTCCCCCCATTCCACGGGCGCCCCACAGGTCGGGCAATCAACGGTCATCGGCTGGCTCATGGCTGGCCTCCTCGCAAAGTCAGGTAAAAGTGGTGCAGGCGGTCGATCTCGTCGTGCAGCGATTGCAGGTCACGATCATTGACCACCACGTCATCGGCATGGCGCAGGCGCTCTTCCCGGGCCAATTGGGCCTTGAGAATCGCCTGCACCTGCTCGGGGCTGGTGTTGTCCCGCTGCAGGGTGCGCTGCACCTGCAACTCGGTCGGCGCATCGATCACCAAGATGCGCTGGGTCTTGCTGAACTGCCCCGACTCGATCAACAGCGGCGACACATACACCGCATAGGGCGTCTCGGCCTTGGCCAGGTAGCTGAAGATCTCCTGGCCAATCAGCGGGTGCAGCAGCTGCTCCAGCCATTGCCGTTGCGCAGGATCCGCGAAGATCTGCTGGCGCAGGGCGCCACGGTCGAGCTGGCCGTCCTCCAGCAGCACGCCGGGGCCGAAGCGTTCGACGATACGGGCCAGGGCAGGGCGCCCCGGCTCGACAACCCAGCGCGCGGCCTGGTCGGCATCGACCAGGTGCACGCCCAGCTCGACGAAACGCTCGGCGGCGGCGCTCTTGCCGCTGCCGATGCCGCCGGTCAGGCCGAGAATCCAGGGGGTGAAAGGCGCTGTGCTCATCAGGTTCCAAGCAGTTGCAGGTAAGAAGCGACTATTTCATCACCCCAGAGCAATGCGATCCACCCCGCAATGGCCAGATAAGGCCCGAAAGGCAATGCAGCGCCCATTTGCGTGCGCTTCAAACGCACCAGCGTCAGCCCGATCAGCGCCCCCACCAGCGAGGCCAGCATCAAGGTCAGCGGCAAAATCTGCCAACCGCCCCAGGCCCCGAGCATGGCCAGCAGCTTGAAGTCGCCAAAACCCATGCCCTCCTTGCCGGTCACCAGCTTGAACACCCAGTACACCGTCCACAGGCTCAGATAACCCGCCACCGCGCCCCACACCGCATCGGCCAGCGGCACCAGCAGCCCGAAGGCGTTGACCACCAGCCCCAGCCACAACAGCGGCAGCACCAGCACATCCGGCAGCAACTGGTGCTCGGCATCGATCAAGCTCAAGCCGATCAGCCCCCAGGTCAGCAGCATCACCGCCAGCGCGTCCACGCCCGGCCCGAAATGCCAGGCCACCAGTAGCGACAGCAGGGCAGTGGCCAGCTCCACCAGTGGATAACGCACACTGATCCGCGCCTTGCACCCCGAGCAACGCCCGCGCAAGGCCAGGTAACTCAACACCGGAATGTTTTCCCACGCCCGGATCGGGCGCTGGCAGTGAGGGCAACGCGACGCCGGCAAGCACAGGTCGAAGCGCTCGTGCTCGGCCTGCGGCAGCCCCAGCACCTCCTGCGCCTCGCGCTGCCACTGGCGCTCGAGCATCAGCGGCAGCCGGTACACCAGCACATTGAGAAAACTGCCCACCAGCAACCCCAGCACTGCGGCCAGGGCATAAAAGAATGGCGGATGATCAACGACGACGGCCCAGGCATTCATATTCAGATCAGGCTACCCAACTGGAAGATCGGCAAGTACATCGCCACGACAAGGCCCCCCACCAGCAGCCCGAGGATCAGCACGATGGCCGGCTCCAGCAGCGTGGTCAACTGCTCCAGCGCCTGGCTCACCTGCTCTTCGTAATGTAGCGCGGCCTTGTCCAGCATGGTGTCGAGGGTGCCGCTGGCCTCGCCGACCGCCACCAGCTGGCGCAGCAGCGGCGGGAACAGCCCGTCCGCCTCCATCGCCTGTTGCAGGCTGGCCCCATTGGCCACGCCCTGGCGCAACGCCAGGATCGCCCGCTCATGCAGGCAGTTGCCACTGACCGGCGCCACCGTTGCCAGCGCATCCAGCAACGCCACGCCGGCTGTATAAGATGTCGCCAGGCTGCGCGCAAACCGCGCCAACGCCGCCTGCCCGAGCAAGGTGCCGACCACCGGCACCCGCAACCCCCAGCGCACCATCCACAGCCGCGCCGGCAGATGCCGCCGATAAACCTCCCGCCCGCCAACCCCCAACACCGTTATCAACAGCACCAGCCACCCCACGTGATTGCCCAGCCCTGTGGATAAATCGATCACCCACTGCGTGAACGCCGGCAGCGCCTTGTCGAAACTGGCGAACAGCCCCTGAAAGCGCGGCACCACCTCCAGCAGCAACAACGCCGCCACCCCGAACCCGGTCAGTAGCAACAGCGCCGGATACAGCATCGCCTTGCGCACCTTTTGCCGCAGCGCCTGGCGCTTCTCCAACATGCCCGCCATCTGCTCCAGCTGCCGGTCCAGCGTGCCCGACTGCTCGCCCACCCGCACCAGGTTGCAGTACAGCGCATCGAACCACGCCGGATGCCGCTGCAACGCCTCCGCCAACCCAAGCCCCGCCGCCACATCCTGTTTCAACCGTGCCAGCAATGCCGCCATGCCACTGTCCACCGTGCTGCGCGCCATCACCTCGAACGCCTGCAACAACGGCACCCCCGCCGTCAGCAAGGTTGCCAGCTGCCGACTGAACCCCGCCGCATCCGCCTTGCCCACCCGCTGCGGCCACCGCCACTGCAACCCACCCGCCAACCTCACCCGCGTGGCCCGAATGCCCTGGCGTTGCAGCCAGGCCTGCACGAACGCCGGGCTGCGCCCCGGTTGCTGGCCGTGTTGACGAGCGCCGGAGGCATCGATGCCCTCCCAGGCGTAGAGGCGGGTAGACGGTGGCATGCGAAGGTCCTTTGCAGTGCGGCGACAAGCCCCGTAACAGCTTGCCGGGCCCGAGGGCGGGCGCGTTTCCATGACGCTCACTAGAGTAGTTCAGCGAAGATGACGCCCTGCCGTGCAGGGGTGACAAAAGGTGTCGGTTCAGGCCTACTGCGCGCCTGCCGGCCGGGGCGCCGAAAAAATGAACATGCGCCGACCGCGCCTCCATGTATTACGAAGGAAGACCGTTCATGAAAGGGCAACGAGGTATCACCCTGATCGAACTGATGATCGTCGTCGCGATCATCGGCATCCTGGCGACCATCGCCATCCCCATGTACACCAACCACCAGGCCCGCGCCAAGGCTGCGGCCGCGCTGCTGGAGATCTCCGCGCTGAAAACGCCGATGGACATCCGCCTGAACGAAGGCAAGGACGTGCCCGACGTCGCCAGCCTCGGCGGCCAGCCCGCCACCGCCCATTGCGCGATCACCGCCAGCGGCACGGCGGCCGACGGCACCGCCAGCATCGCCTGCACCCTGGCCGACGCACCGGCCAATGTGCTGGGCAAGACCGTGACCCTGGCCCGCACCCAGGCGGGGTGGAGCTGCGTGACCACGGTGGAGGAAGACCTCGCGCCGAATGGCTGCAAGGCGCCGTGAAAGTGAGGTGAAACAGGGGTTTGCGTAACGGACACGGCAATGGTACGTTGCGCAACACGCCGGTGTAGCTCAGTCGGTAGAGCAGCGCACTCGTAACGCGAAGGTCGCAGGTTCGATTCCTGTCTCCGGCACCAGAAATGTCGATAGTGTTCAGTTAACCTATCGGGCTGATGAACCGCCTTCGGGCGGTTTTTTACTTCTCGGGTCGGCTGTATGACTATTCCTAACGGGAAGCTTGTCTCAGAGGATGCGACGGATGCCCTTTACGGCCGATGAGCAGCGGATTTGGGATGAAGCGATAGCCTTCGCGAGGAGCAACAAGAAGGCCATCGGACGACGGTTGACGTCAGTCGATATATATCCGGCTGAAGAGGAGCCTGTCTCGGTTTTCATGTCAGGTTCTCCGGGGGCAGGCAAGACCGAGGCGTCGATTGCCTTGGTGAACCTCTTCTCCAATTCTGCAATCCTGCGGATAGATCCAGACGAGCTGAGAAGCGAGTTCCCTGAGTACAGGGGAGGGAACGCCTACCTTTTCCAAGGCGGTGTTTCGATCCTCGTATCCAAAATTCTCGATTTTGCGCTGGATAGACGGCAGTCGTTTTTGCTCGACGGCACCCTGGCGAACCTCGATGTTGCGAGACAGAATGTCGAAAGGTCATTGGCCAAGGGACGATACGTGCAGATCCTCTACGTCTACCAGAACCCCTTGCTGGCCTGGGAGTTCGTGAAGGCGCGAGAGCAGGCTGAAGGCCGACGGATCCTCGTGGAGCATTTCGTCGAGCAGTATTTTGCGGCGCGTGACGTCGTGAACAGGCTTAAGCTAGAGTACGGTAAGGACATCCACGTCGACCTGCTGCTCAAGCACATAGACAATTCGGACCGCCTCTACAAGGCTGGGGTCGAAAAGATTGACTACCATATCCCCGAGCGCTTCACCCGCGAGCAGCTGGTTACCGCGCTTGGGAACGCAATGCCCTAGGAGCTACCCATGAACCCGTTCAAGTCACGTTCTGAGAAGGTCAAAAGCCCCTTCGCTGAATTCATTCGCAATGCGAAATCTGACGAGAAGAAGCGTGTTTACAGCACTGTCCTGATTGAGGCGACCAAGCGTCAAAATGAAATCATGGTTGTGGCACAAATGAAAAATGATTGATCATAAGTGCGTTTTTTAAAGCCCGACTAAAATTCGGGCTTTTCTTTGGCCAGAAATAAATGGTAACTGAGGTGGCTGCTCTGTCTGCGACACCCGAGACGTTTCGGTGCCGGGTTGAATAGGCTTATTTTTCCGCAGTACCGTCGGTATATGGACAAATAAATTTGTCCCCCTTTTTAGCGATAGCCACTCGTTTGATTTTTTTGCAAAGCTATTATTGAATATGGCGAGCATTGCAAGGCCAAAACCCAGTAGCTCAATCAGTAATGCAAGTACCTGTAATTTGTCCGATTTACTCGAGCATCGATGATTAATTTAATATTCCCGGCTGAAGTGGCTTTCAATACATTAATGGCTAAAAAGCGAATGCCAATGGCCCGTTTAGACTGACAAAACCTCTCAGATCTTCAATTTTTATGCTAACCGTGACGTTTCCATTAGCGCCTGCGGCTACACCGTATTCCGAAAAGCATAAATTCAAATAGCTGCTGTCGAAATAATAGCACTGGTCGTCTGTGACCGTCTCAAACCAATGGTCCGGGATCTGAGCGGAAAGACGGGAAGCGGTGAGCTGATTGATGGGTTTTATATATCCTGATCTAAACAGATCTTTAAATTCCACCGGCTCGCCAGTCTTAAGGTTAAGATTAACGCTAACTACGCGGTTGGCAGCGCTGCCAGCGCCGTGCCCGAAGAAGTAACCTTCAGCAACAATGTTCAGAAAATCGCCTTCAATATCCGCTTTAGTGATTTTCATTTCATGATCTTCACTGCCATCAAATTTTTCGTTTACACCGATTTTGTCAGTAATGTATGAGTTTATTTTTCGCTCAAGCATAGGGTCGTTCAAGCCAGTAATCACCGCATATTCGATATCGATAGTGGCTTCGCTAACAATTGTGTCTGGATTGTGATCCTTGAGTTTTCTGGTTAATCGCTGAAGTCCAACTTTTGGTTTGCTGTGTGCCGGGGTAGAAATCGTAGTTGCTGGTGAGCTTTGGGTTTGTTGAATGCTAATTGCCTGTAATGTGAACCATGCGAGCAAGCCCATTACGGCGACAATCCAGGTAAGCCATATTATATATTTAACAACAAGGAATGAATGCTTTCCGGAGAGCTTCGTTAAGAACGAGGCTTTCAGTGTATCTTTAAATACTATTAACAAAACTCCCACGCATAGACCGCCTAACCCAGTGGTAGTAGCGAGCTTTTCGAGTAATGAGTAGTCCATGCTTGGCTCCTTGGGGCCTGCTGTCTTGTAGGTGTGTCAGCGGAGTTGGATCGTGTGCGCGATCGCTTCAAATGGACGTCAGTGCGCTAACTCAGGTCCGTCTGTTCACATTATGATACAGACGTAGCGTTGGCGACTGATAGCTCGGTAGCTCGCTTGGGTACCGCTATGAACACTGCGGATTCCTGTGCTGTGCCAATCGACACGGCTGGCGGCCGTTTACACCCACGAGGCTCGTTATTTTGAAAATCCAGGGGCCCTTTTCAGGGCTCATATTTTAGATCCCCTCATTGAGCCAGCTCACAACCCAACGCGCGAAAATTACTTGACTCCCATCCCGCCCCGATCAACCCAATAAGCACTCAGTCTCCTCTGCACCTAGCAGATCCCCGAAAACCGCCTACGCTGATGCGGGCCTATCGCCATCATTTAACCTCCCATGACCACAGAAACCCGAGGGATGGACGCGATCGGTTACGGGTCTGCCAACCCTTTCCCCAAGCCAAGCAGCGACACGCGCACTGCTGCGTCTCATGGAAGCGAGAGAGATGATCGAGTCTATAAGCCTCAAAAAAATCGCAACTTACAGCCCTGACACCCCTGAAAATCTAACCGAGCTAAAAGCGGTTAACGTCATCTATGGAGCCAACGGCGCAGGGAAAACAACCATTAGCCGTCTGATTGCGGATCCTGGAATATCACAGGACTGTACAGTGCGTTGGAAGAATAATATTCCTGTTCCTGCACTGGTCTATAATAGTGACTTCATTGCCGATAACTACAGCGACTCTAGGAATCTCAAGGGCGTCTTCACTCTGGGCAAGACGGAGCAAAATCAAAAAGACCGCCTGGAGCTACTCCGAGCCGACTGTAAGCGTTTCGAGCAGCAACGAGACAGAACACTACTCCAACTCAATGGCGAGGATGGAAAAAGTGGAAAGCATGCGGAGCGTCGAGAGCTGGATGCAAGATTGGTTACGCGCTGTTGGGATCAGAAGGTCAAACACGATGAGGCATTTCAGGGCGCCTTTAAAGGGGTTCGCAACAGTCGGGATGGCTTTAAAGCCAGAGTGCTGCAAGAAAGTTTAAATAATAAAGCTCCCTTGCTAAAGCTGGAGGAACTCAACGAAAAAGCATTGGTGCTCTATGGGGATGCGCCAAGCGCACTTGCATCTGCGCCAGCTTTGGACTTGGCCTCCCTTATATCTCTCCAGTCAGACACGATTTTAGCAAAAAAGATAATCGGTAAGGGTGATGTTGATGTGGCGGTGCTCATTGAGCGTCTGGGTAATAGTGACTGGGTGCGCCAAGGTATAAGATATCTAGAGCATAGTGATGATCATTGTCCTTTCTGTCAGCAAGGCATCTCGCATGACTTTGAGAAAAACTTAAGTAGGTATTTTGACGAGACATTTGAAGCGGGTGTGAAAGCGCTAAAGGAGTTTGGTGAACTCTATTCCTTGAAGGTTGGCGAAGTCATGGCGCGAGCACAGAGTCTGCAGGAGAATGTTTATCAGCACTTAGATAACGAGGTCTTGGCTCTGGAGATAAACGCTCTCGAAGCTCTTCTAAAAGTCAATTGTGAGCGGATTTCCAATAAAATATCATCGCCAAGCCTGGCAATCGAGTTGGAACCGCTTGTCGACCTTAGTGAAAAAATTAAAAAGCTTATTGGGGATGCAAACACAAAAATAGGTGAGCATAATCGTCTGGTTGCTGGCTTTACCACTGAGCAGTCCAATCTCACATCGGAAGTCTGGAAATACCTGCTGGAAATAGAGCTGAAACAAACGCTTTCAGAGTATGCGGCAGATACTGGTCGTGTTGATAAAGCTATCGAGGGCTTGACAAGGACGCTAGACAAGGCAAAAGGCGATATTTTGCAAGCAAATGCTGATATTGCCTCTATCGAAGCCTCGCTTACAAGCGTGCAGCCTACGGTGAAAGCGATCAATGACTTACTTAGAGATTTTGGCTTTCGAGGTTTTTCGTTGGCAGTGGCGCCTGGAGAGAATTCTTATAAACTCCTCAGGTCAGATGGAACGGACGCGCGAAAAACGCTCAGTGAAGGTGAAAAGACCTTCGTTACATTTTTGTATTTTTACCACCTATTGAGGGGGAGTACTACGGCAGCCGGGGTCACCACCGAACGGATCGTAGTGATCGATGATCCTGTTTCCAGTCTGGATAGTGATGTTTTATTTATTGTCAGTAGTTTGATTAAGCAAATTTTCACCGAGGTTCGTCAAACGAATAATGTCATCAGGCAAATTTTTGTTCTGACGCATAACGTTCATTTCCATAAAGAAATTACCTTTAGCCCGCTTCGTCGCGGCACCAAGGCTTGGGGTGATGAGACCTTCTGGGTCATTCGTAAGCCGGATCATCATACAAAAGTTGAAGGGCATGAGCACAATCCGGTAAAAACTTCGTACCAGCTCTTGTGGGGGGAGTTGCGCAAGGATCCACTTCCTACCCTGACACTGCAAAATACAATGCGACGAATTCTGGAAAACTACTTCAAGATCCTAGGTGGCATTGACACCGATAAGCTCTTGGATAGTTTTGAAGGTCACGAAAAGGTGCAGTGCCAGTCCTTGATCAGCTGGATCAACGACGGGTCGCATTACTCCCCCGATGACTTGTTCGTGGCCATCGGCGACAAAATGGCGACAAGCTACATGAAGATATTTTTCAAAATCTTCAAAGCAGCTGATCACCTGGCGCATTACGAAATGATGATGGGAGAGGACTACAAGGATCTCACGGCTGACGATGTCCAGACCGAAGGCGAAAGTGATGCGGATGGCGATTCTGACTCTGGGTCTCCAGCTGAGGAGGCGGTAGAAGCATCAGTCGTGGCTGCTGCCCAAATCCCAATAGCTTCGGATCCTATCAAGGTCGACCCCCTGCCTGATGCGGCACCTGTAAATGCAAACCTGCCAAAGTCAGCTCAACGCCCAGCGATTCAGCCAGGGCTTCTTCCCTCTGACACACCTAGTACCTCGAACACCGTTAGCGCATCTGACGCCCCTCGCACACCTGAACCTCCTGGAACACTTGACGATGACCAGGACTTAGATTCGATACCTTTCTGACTTTAATTAACCCCAGTGCTAAATGGGAACTGATTTGAATGGCACTTAATTAGAAATCAACCCTTTGATCAGTAAGAAGAAATGAAGAAAGGCTGGCCTTGGTCCCTGATTTTGCCGAATTTTGCGAAGCTTCGAGTTGTACGACGGGAGAGGTGCAGCGCCTATCCGATCGAGTGCCGCGCGGGCGGCGCTTGATCTTGAGCGCGCTGCAAGGTGGCTGGCGAGCACCTAGCCGCCAACGCGCGGTCAAAAGCCCTGTATCCAAAGACCTCGAAAGGCAAGCTGCAAGAATGCTTTTCAGGGAAAAGGGAGCAGCCGAAGAGGTCGTCTTGCGTGAAATTTCCCAACCTCATCCCATGAGGTTGCGCCTGCCGCCTCACGGCGATAAATTCCTCCGAGTCGCGGCAAATCCCGCGACCGGGTTTGGCGACCCGGATAAACTTGGCGCAGCAGCGCCCCACACGATTGCAGGCGCTTTTTTTGCGTCCGCAGCCTCGTGCCATGGCGGCTGTGCGCGGGAGACCTTCGGGTCTGCCGGGTTCCAAGTTCCCGGTTCGCCAACCTGCGTACAGCTGCCACCCATTGTTTGGCGACAGTGCGTGGTGGTTCCAACCTAACTTGGAGTCTCATGCATGACCATCACACGTCTGTACAGGATCCTCGCATCCGCTCTCCGCCGCCCAACCCCCGCGGCCACCCCATCCCCAACCTTCTACCCGATCGACAGTCACTCCCTCGCCACCCGCGCCAACCGGGAGGTGCCCCATGCCTGACCATGAACGCCTGTCTACCCTCCAGAGCTACGTCTGGACCCTCGAACTGCTCGGCGAGGCGCTGGTCCAGCATGACGAGATGCTGGAGTGCGAGCACAACCCGCAACTGAGCTTCCGCAACACGGCGGGAATTCACCAAGCGATCCGGATCATCAGCCGGTTGGCCAGCGAGCAGTTCGGCAAGTTGGAGGCGATGAAAGACGAGTGTGTTTCTGGAGACTGATGCTACGCATCATTGGGGCCGCCGCTGTGCGGCCCTATTGCGTGGCGTACTCTGATTGGGTGCCATGTGATCGTGGCTTTCGAGACAGTGTTGCTCGACATCCCGTCGCTAGGCAGCCGCACCAGAACCACCTACCCCTGCGCGAGTTCCTGTTCACAGCTCCGATACCGCCCTTTTTCCTCGATCGCACAACATAGACCATTCAATACTTGCGATAAGCTTAATGCTCGACCATTCTCATAGGTCGTTCATTCCAAGGAGGTGTCCCCATGACACAGGAGAGTTTTAAGGCAAGCGTGCAGTACAACGATTCAGTCGGTACTGCTGCATCGGACGACCATGACACAAACTCTATTGGAGAGTACCTACGCAAGGAGCGGCTGATTCAAGATGATGATTATGTGGTCGGGGTCAAGTTATGGTCTGGAGAGGTCCATGGTCAGTATCAAAACGAGCCAGTTTACGTGTCAGCGTACGTTGCGAGATCTGGGAAGTACGACAATCTGCAACAGGCAGTTGATTCTGGCGTTCCACTGAAGGTCCATGAAATCAAGTTAGAAATGCCACTGAATGAATTTTTCGGTTTTTTCAAGCGATTTGAGATTGCTATCTCGCGTCACGGGTTAATCGATCGACGCGATGTGGAAATCCAGTAAGAGGGGGGCGGTATAAAGGGTCGACGATTTCTGAAGTGTCTCTTGCTTTCGTTGTCCTGCAGGCGTACTTCTCGAGCCCTATTTTCACGCAGTCCATCTGTCCCCGTCTGAGCTTAGATATGGTGGGCAGGACCTGTCCTGTACAGGACCACTACCAAAAGGGAAAGCGTTGGGTCTGAAAGGTTCACGTAAATTTAGGGGGCAGCCGTTATAAAAAATTTTTTCGTCTGCAACGAATAGTACCATCCGGAACCAATAGCAGAAAGGCTAGGCTGGGGCTCATTGAGGACTTACGCATAGCTCCGGACCATGCCGGACCTAATCCGATATCTCCTTAAATTGTGGTTTTGATAGAGAGTTAAAATGGCGTTTTCTAGTTCATATTCCGATGAGGCGGTGAGAGACGCTTCGAGAATTCGCGACCGAATAACCGGAGAGTTTACGAAGCTTAATGACTTTGATTTGCTTGATTTTGAGGAGGCGCTATTTATTGATAGGGAGTTCTTTTGTACGGCTTATAAGCCCCAGAAATGGACCCTGCTCCATCGTTTCATTCACAGCTATCTTGAAGTAGAGTGGGATTACTCCCGGAAGCATGATGGTGAGTACTTCGTTGACGCAGTGCGCAAAGTCCTAGCGAGGTACGAAGTCCCATTCAGTATGCCGAATGAAGAAGATGAAAATTATAGATGGCATTTATTTAGGATGCTTCAGCGGCCTTTGCGGAAAATTACTCACGAAGTTTTTTGTATGCTATTCCATGACAAGGATCTGATGCGAAAATTTGGTGAGCGAGTCGCCACTTGCATAGCCGATATCACTCCAAGTCAATACCCTGAATTTTTGAGTGGTGTTGGATGTTTGATGCGCGGGAATTACTGGAGTCGCTGGCTAGAATCAGCATTATTCTATAGAGAGAATGGCAGTTGTGCTATTTGTACTCGATCACTGACTGGAGTGATTGATCCAGATGCGAAACCACACATAGACCACATAATACCAATAACTCAAGGTGGCACCTCCGATCCGACGAATCTTCAGATTCTATGCTCGAAGTGCAATCAAAGAAAGGGGGATAGGAGTAACGAGTCGAGAGATCGCATTTATATACCTTGGGAGTTAGATGACTAACTAAATCCTGTTGTCTCAAGTGACGACTCACAGGTTCGGAGATGCGGGACGGCACACCTAGGTGTCCTGTTTTGGAAATAAGCTGCTCAGTTTTAGCAGAGTCTTGGGCGCGTCCGGCCAGCGTTGCCACTCCTCGCCATAGCCACGCTATGATTCGTCGCGGCGCATTGGCCAGACACCCAAGCCACTCTCCAGAAGAGAACGTATTTCCGAGGCAGGACACTAGCCCACCCAATGCATACCGTTTGTCTATCTCTGCACTGTCCGTCTGTCCCCGATTTAGCGCAATGGTGTGGGTATAGGTCTACCCCGTGACAAGCCCATCACCCATTTTTACGATGTAGGCAGTTTCCCGCAGCATCAATCGCCTTTTCCCAGCATTCCTCAGCTTGCATTAGCAGCCCCCAAGGAATAAATTCCCCCCGTCGCGACCACTTCCGCGACCGGGTTTGGCGACCCGACCGAAAAAGGCGCAACGGCGCCCCGATCACGATTGCAGGCGCTTTTTTTGTGTCCGCAGTTCCGTGTAATGGCGGCTGTGCGTGGGAGACCCTCGGGTCTGCCGGGTTCCTTTTCCTCGGTTCGCCAACCTGCGTACAGCTGCCACCCTATTCGTTTGGCGACGATGGTGTGGTGCTTCAACCGAAAAGGACCTCATGCATGCATTTCGCAAATCTGTACAGGATCCTCGCATCCGCTCTCCGCCGCCCAACCCCCGCGGCCATCCCATCCCCAACCTTCTACCCAATCGACAGCCAGTCCCTCGCCACCCGCGCCAACCGGGAGGTGCCCCATGCCTGACCATGAACGCCTGTCTACCCTCCAGAGCTACGTCTGGACCCTCGAACTGCTCGGCGAGGCGCTGGTCCAGCATGACGAGGTGCTGGAGTGCGAGCACAACCCGCAGCTGAGCTTCCGCAACACGGCGGGGATTCACCAGGCGATCCGGATCATCAGCCGGTTGGCCAGCGAGCAGTTCGGCAAGCTGGAGGCGATGAAAGAAGAAGGTATGTCTAGAGACTGATGCCGCGCATCATCGGGGCCGCGTTGCGGCCCTATTGCGTGGCGTGCCCTGATCGGGCGCCACTTGCACCGTCCGGTTTCAACCAGTCGCCAGAACAATATGGCTGCTTCAGCCACCCCCTTCTCGTATCATCAGCGCCTTCGCATCCGGAACGAACTGTGTGAAATCGCCAACTGGAAAAGCGCCAACTGCCGCTGATGGGCCGAAGTGGGACGTCGCCGAGGCTGTCAATCAGCTCTCGTGGGACGACTTGCGCATCATCAAGACGCTCAGTGATTGCGGCAATCGTGCGGCGACGGCCAAGAAGCTTGGCATCAATGTCTCCACTGTTTCGCGCCGGGTGGCCCAGGTCGAGCGAACGCTCGGCATCGCGCTGTTCGACCACCGCAAATCAGGCTACCTGCTCACCGCCGAGGGCGCGGAACTGCGAGCACTCGCCGAGCGCGTGGAGCTGGATATCGTCAGCGTCACGCGGCGTGTTTCACGGTCAGGCCAAGGCCCGCTGGGGAAGCTTCGCATCACTACCAGCGACTCGCTGCTGCTGTACTTCTTCACCCCCATCATCGCGGACTTCAAGGCCCTGAACGAGGGGATCAGCCTCGAGGTGCTGGTGGGCAATGAAACCCTCAGCCTCGCCCGGGATGAATCGGATATCGCCATTCGGGCGACGAGAAAACCAGCAGAAAGCCTGGTGGGCCGTAAACTGGCGAACATTGCCTGGGCACCTTACTGCAGCGCCAAGCAGGTGACCGCCGAGCCCCTATTCGAAGAGGGGCAGGCATGGGTGTCCTACTCGGCGGCGCTCTGCGGTTTGCGGGCGACAAGCTATGTCGAAAGCAGGGTCGCCGCTGAGCGCATTGCCTACCGCACCGATTCTGTTGCAGCCGCAAGCGTCGCCATTGCGGCGGGCCTGGGGTATGGATTCCTGCCCTGCATGCTGGGCGACATCACCCCGGGGTTGGTACGCGCAGGCCCGGTGGTGCCCGAGCTTCAGGACGAGTTGTGGCTGCTGACGCACCAGGACATTCGCAAGTCGTGGCGCGTCAAAGCATTCATGACCTTCTGCGCTGCTGCCGTGGCCAGTCAGAAGCCCTTGGTCGAGGGGCAGTTGGTACTCCCGGTCAGCTGATCGCAACCGGGAGTGCAGCTTAGATTTCCCGGGCGCCAATCACGGCCTTGCAGGCGATCTCGATCAATTGCGGGCGCTGGGCAAGCCGCGACACCCCAATGATATTGCTCGCGCACTGAGGCCGCTCAGTGCCATAGGCCGCCTTGCGCACTTTGCCGACCACCGCGAAGGCAGCGTCCATGTCCAGTACATAAAGCGTTTCCTCGACAACGTCTTGCAGCGTCGCGCCATACAAGGCGAGCAGCTTTGAGATGTTGTCGTAGGCGACCTGCATCTGCTCGCCCATCGACGAGAAATCACTGGGCTTGCCGTCGGCGTTCAACGGCGCCGGGGCCAGCAGATTACCGGCCTCGTCATGGTTGAACTGGCCTGATACGTAGATCTCGTTGCCTACCCGCCGTGCCTGCGGATAGCCATACGCCTCCTCCCAGGAAACGCCCCAGTAGGCGGTCTGCTTGTTGAACGGTTGTGAAGCTGCCATTGCATTCTCCTGCACATGACGGACCGGCTTGATCCGAATGGAACGGCGAATGCTAGCAGCGCGGTCGCGTATTCAACGGCGCAAAAATGAGCCGGTAGAGGCGCAAAAGTGCGCCACCGAGAAGCGCTTTGTTTCGTTATCTTTTGCTCGTCCTCAAGCAACGGCGCTGAGGAGCGTACTCGTGGCTACGGCAATGCCCGCAACGTGCGGGCCCCGAAACGGGTGCGATCGAACTTCATCAAATTGAAAGGAAACAACAATGAGCAATCCTAAGACTGAAGTCCTGACCCCGTTCAACAGCCAACTGATCTTCATCGATCAGCAGCCGCAGATGGCCTTCGGCGTTCAGAGCATCGATCGGCAAACACTGAAGAACAACACCGTTGGCTTGGCCAAGGCCGCGAAGATTTTCAATATCCCCACCACCTTCACCACGGTCGAGACGCAAAGCTTCTCGGGCCACACCTACCCCGAGCTGCTCGCGGTGTTCCCGGACGCGCCGCTGCTGGAGCGCACCTCGATGAACTCCTGGGATGACCAGAAGGTGCGCGACGCCCTCAAGCGCAATGGCCGCAACAAGATCATCGTTTCCGGCTTGTGGACCGAGGTCTGCAACGCCACCTTCGCCCTGTCGGCAATGAACGATGCCGGCTATGAAATCTACATGGTCGCCGACGCCTCCGGCGGCACCACCAAGGAAGCCCACGATTACGCCATGCAGCGCATGATCCAGGCCGGTGTGGTGCCGGTGACCTGGCAGCAGGTGCTGCTGGAATGGCAGCGGGACTGGAAGAACCGCGACACCTATGACGCCGTGATGGAGCTGGTGAAGGAGCATTCCGGGGCCTATGGCATGGGCGTCGACTACGCCTACACCATGGTGCACAAGGCGCCTGAGCGCGTTCAGCATGGCCCCACCTTGGCGCCTGTCGCTGCTGTCTGAGCCATTGCCAGCCCCTGCCCTGGGGGCTGTTCACTGACGTGCGAAGGGTGCGCAGTGGGCTGATCCGAATCAACGAGCCTGGCCTGGAACCTCTGGGGTTTCCAGCGCCCAGCGCTGTTCGCGTCAGGCGCTCGCATCCTGCTACCTGGATTAATGGGTGTGTATGAACAAGGACAACTCTACCGTGCTGGCGACGCTGACACTGGCTTCGACAGGGCAGCTCAAATCCTGGCAGTTGAGAACGGCCAAACAGCTGATGCTGGACAGGCTGGATACCTGCCTATCAGTGACTGAAATCGCCGAAGCGTGCGCCTTGTCGCGCAGCCACTTCTCACGCATGTTCAAGGAAAGTACCCGGATGTCCCCGCAACAATGGTTGCGTGAACAGCGGGTGATGAAGAGCAGGGAGCTATTGAAGACTTCCACGATGTTGCTGGCAGAGATCGCACTGGAATGCGGCTTCTGTGATCAATCGCACTTCTGCCGCACCTTCGTGAAGGCTGAAGGCATGACACCAAAGGCTTGGCAGCAACAAGCCATTGCCTGAGGTGTAACCCCCCCTTGCAAACCAATTTGTTACAGCGGCAGATTATTTCTAAAAACAGTGCGCACTAAATTAATGCGCAACAACTAATTGCGAATTTTTGGCGTACAAACAGTGAAATCGCCAACAGCATTCCCCAAAGACATTAAAAGTGAGGAAAGCCATGAACGTTCTCTACACCGCAGTCGCCACCGCAACCGGTGGTCGTGATGGCCGAGCCATCTCCAGCGACAAGCATCTCGACGTGAAACTGGCCACGCCGAAGGAATTGGGCGGTGCCGGTGGTGATGCCACCAACCCTGAGCAACTGTTCGCCGCGGGTTACTCGGCCTGCTTCATCGGTGCGCTGAAGTTCGTCGCCGGCCAGCGCAAACGCAGCATTCCAGCCGACGCCTCGATCACTGCGCAGGTCGGCATTGGCCAGATCCCTGGCGGCTTTGGCCTGGATATCGACCTGCACATCAACCTGCCAGGCCTGGAGCACGCCGATGCACAAGCGTTGGTGGAGGCGGCTCACCAGGTGTGCCCGTACTCCAACGCCACCCGTGGCAACGTCGATGTCCGTCTGCACGTCACCGTCTGACCTACCGCCTCAGCAGAAACAGGGGATTTGAAATGAACGTTTTGACCAAGACCCTCGCCAGCTCGCTGCTTGCCTTGTCGATCGGTAACGCATTCGCCGACGCTGGCGTCGAGCATAACACCCAGGCATTCCTCGATGCCTTGAACGCGGGCGGTGGCACACCCATCGAGCAGCTTTCGCCGAAGGATGCCCGTGCGGTGCTGAGCGGCGCCCAGGCCGGGGTGAAACTGACGCTGCCCAAGGCGGATGTCAGCGAGAAGACCATCACCGTCGATGGCCAGGCCATCCGCTTGACCATCGTGCGCCCGGCGGGTGTGAAGGGGACCTTGCCGGTGTTCATGTACTTCCATGGCGGCGGCTGGGTGCTCGGCGACTTCCCGACCCATGAGCGCCTGGTGCGCGACTTGGTCGTCGGGTCTGGGGCGGTGGCGGTGTTCGTCAACTACACCCCGTCCCCTGAGGCGCACTACCCGACGGCGATCAACCAGGCCTACGGGGCAACCCGATGGGTGGCCGAGCACGGCCA
The DNA here is from genome assembly GCF_028369275.1 of Mitsuaria sp. RG. Taxonomy (NCBI): domain Bacteria; kingdom Pseudomonadati; phylum Pseudomonadota; class Betaproteobacteria; order Burkholderiales; family Sphaerotilaceae; genus Roseateles; species Mitsuaria sp. RG. The sequence goes on along the minus strand of NZ_JAQMYQ010000002.1, from coordinate 175,329 downwards.
GGACATCAATGTCGACGGCAAGCGCCTGGCGGTCGCGGGCAACAGCGTCGGCGGCAACATGGCAGCGGTGGTCAGCCTGATGGCCAAGGACAAAGGCACCCCGGCCATCAAGTACCAGGTGCTGCTGTGGCCCGTGACCGACGCCAACTTCGAGACGGCGTCGTACAACCAGTACGCCGAGGGGCACTTCCTCACCCGCAACATGATGAAGTGGTTCTGGGACAACTACACCACCGACCCCAAGCAACGTGCCGAGATCTACGCCTCGCCGCTGCGCGCGACCACCGAGCAGTTGAAAGGCCTGCCGCCAGCGCTGGTGCAGACCGCGAGTGCCGATGTGCTGCGTGATGAAGGGGAAGCCTATGCTCGCAAGCTGGACCAAGCGGGCGTGCCGGTCACTGCGGTGCGCTACAACGGGATGATCCATGACTACGGCTTGCTGAATGTCGTCAGCCACGTGCCGGCGGTGCGCGCTGCAATGCTGCAGGCTGGCGAGGCGCTGAAAGTGCATTTGAAGTGAGCCCACCCAAGCCCGCAGGTGGATGCCATGAACGGGCGATCAATGCGGGAAACGAAAAAACCGCCAGTCAGTTAGCGCTTCATTGCACTTATTGGGGCTGCTTTGCAGCCCTTCGCGGGTAAACCCGCTCCTACAGGATCGCGCAAACGCTGAATCGAGCGCTGTACTTGTAGGAGCGGGTTTACCCGCGAAGGGGCGCGGAGCGCCCCCAATTGGCTTTACTGACTTGGGTCGGCAACGTATCGCCAGGCGTCCCTACCAGAACCACCCACCCCGCGCGAGTTCCTGCTCGCAACTCCGGTACTGCGCACCGAACACCGAAGCCCGGGCCTGCACCTTCTGCGACACATTCTTCAACCACGGCTTGGCGTCGTAGCTGCGGTTGCGGTAGCCGCCCCAGCCTTCGTGGTAGTTCAGGTACTGGCCATAGGCGTCCCACTTGGACACGCCGTTGACCTGCTGGCTCTTCTGCATGTACCAGCCCATGAAGTCGATCGCGTCGGCGAAGTCGTCGCGGGCGGCGCCCCAGCCGCCGGCATCGCGCTTGTAGTCGGCCCAGGTCTCGTCCTTGGCCTGGGCGTAGCCGTAGGCGCTGCTGACCCGGCCCCAGGGGATGAAGCCGAGGAAGTAATAGCGCGGCGGCAGGGCATCGTGCTTGAACGAGGACTCCTGGTACATCATCGCCATCGGCACCTGCACCGGCGCACCCCAGCGCGCCTGCATCTTCAGCGCCGCCTCGTGCCATTTCGGTTTCTCGCGGAAGATCTCGCAGAGGTTGTCGGGGTTGGCCGGGGGCTTGGTGGCGCAGCCGGCTACAGCCAGGAGAAGGGCCGGCATGGTGAGCCGAAGCATGGAGAGGGGTTCCTTGTGCGGACGCCGGGTCGCAGGGCGCTGACGCTTTATACATTCTTTTGAGACGTAGATGAATCAGCGGGCGATCACACGATTGCAGTGTGGTGGCGTAAGCCATTCGATCCCAGCCCCTGCCGTGACAAGCCTACAGCAATACTATTCATACGCGACGCTCAGGTAGCCGTTCGATATCACCCCCGACAGATAGCGGCATGTGCCTGTCAGGCGACGCTCCCTTGAGCGACCTCGTCGTGCACCTCATTTCAAGGCGGCCAGTTCATGCAAGCGTTGAAAGATCAGGCTTTCCCGGCCTGGGGTGGACCTTACGGAGTTGCTGCTCTGAACCGCATAGTCAATCCCGTCGAGTCTCAACAGTTCGGTGATCCCGGCGGCAACGTACTGCCTGAGCTCGTCTTCGGCCGCCTTGAGTTCCTGCATCAGTTCGGGGCGCCCATCGATCACGATCAGGATGTCTTCTACATCCTTGTGATAAGGGTCGTTTCCCCCTCGGCCTTTGAACGCTTCCAGTTTGGTAGCCAGGAAGTACGGGGCCCTGAATATTTTTATCTCCAAGCCACTTGGAAGTGGTTGTGTAGCGGAATGAGCCAAACCTTCGACAAACCATCTGTTGGTGTAGCCCAGGACTTCTGCGGCTGTGGGCATGATATCTACGATCACGTCGTTGAAACGAAACCGGCAATTGACGTCATCCTCGCCGGTTATTTTTATGTTTTTTGCGGCGAGCCGTTCCGTGAGGCGGGTCCATTGAACGATACCGGCCAACTCGATAACCAGGTCGACGTCCTCTGTGTAACGTATGTCATCGATGATTACCGGATCGGTAACCAACATGGCTGTTGTGCAGCCGCCCACGAATGCGACCTCATCCAGCAAGTCTTCACCAAGCCCGTGAGCGACCAACTCAAGGAGCTCGTAGTTGTGGTCAGCGCTGAAGGGCATTTACTTCAGCCCCAATCCGGCTTTGAGAATGCCTACCGCGACACTTGTTTCGCGAGGACCGCCTACACGTATTGCGTCAACCAGGGCCAGATAGTGGTACAGCGTACGGTCCTGCTTCACCGCATGGGGGACCGTCTTGTAGAGAGGCTCTATCAGCTGGCCGCGCTCGACCCCCAGTGGGTCGGGCCAGACGTAGAGGGTCTCTCCAGCACTGCGGATGCTGCGGTTCAATGCGGGAGCGGCGAAACAGGTCGGTATCCCGCGAACCAAAGCGCCTGGTCGTACGGGAAAGAAGTACTTGAGCGCGTGCTCGGCAAGCTTGAGAAGCTCACGGCGATTGACCTTCGGCAGCCCGGTAACATGGTCGTTGATCAGCAGGCCTGATTCGCGGCACCTGCCCATGGCATTTGACACTTCGCTCTTGCTCAGGCCCAGCGATGCCGAAAGCGCCCTGACTGAGTAGCGATCACTCCAGGACGAGCGCGCTGCGTCAACAGGTTCAACGGGATCGGTCCAGCCCTCCCAGCTTTCGCCCGCCATGAGGATCAAACGCGCTTCCTTGGCGACATTTGAATAGGAAAGAGCTGGCGCCGAATCAGTGTCGGGATATTCAGAGCCGCTCGGCCTCAAAAACCTTCCCGCTCGGTTGTATTCCCAGTCAGGCGCCTGCATGGCGCTCTCAACCGCGCGGTCGAGTTGCTCGTTGTCTATCAGCAAGTTCTCCTCCTGGGCATAGAGGCTCGCCATCTTGAACAGGAGCAAAATATCTTGACTCTTCATTCGAGTAAAAGTCCTGGTCGTCCACATTCCATGATTCGTGGACACTTTAGCCTCTGACTTGCTGATTATGTCAAGAGTTTTGTAACTGCCCATAGGCTGGATTCGAAAGTGATAGAGAGGGTGGGGGCGACGTTCCACGCCCATCATCTGCCACTTTGGGTTAGAGGCCGATTCATCCCTTTCCTATACACCTGAAGGACCTTTCAGGTTGTCTTGAGGCTCGGCAATCGGGTGCTGATGCTACTGCTGGCCGGTTCCTAAGGGAGTAGGCGGTCCAGTGAATTTAGAACGCAGCGGTTACTTGGGCGTTTTTCCCTACGCTCACTACGCCAGACCCCAACCATTCCACCCGCTCCCTCAGTTCATCGAGCGCCATCTGGACGCGCTCATCTTGGGCATTGTCCAGGCTCAGGAACAGGGAAGCTGCATCGGCACGGTTGCCGGATGTATCGAGGGTGTCGTAGGCCCAGATTTCCACCCACGCCCGGGTGTCGTCCACCGATTGGCTGAGGCGCAACGAGCCATCGGCAAGCAGCGCATCAAAACGTCGCTTGGTCATGCCGTAGATGGGCTGCGTGGGTGCGGCCAGGAGCGTTTGGCTGGCCAGGGCCGTTTCACCGGCCAGGAAAACACCATGGCCGAGAGGTGGTTCGGTAGAAATTGCGACTTTGCGTTTCACAGGGGAGCGCAGGTAAGGCCGAGCCTGTTTGAACAGCTCGGGCGCGCTGGCGCTGAAGGCATAGGTCTGCACCGCGCCGTTGTGCTAGTTGGCATCAGCAGCTTGCAGACTGGCTCAGTGCCTATGCCGATGATGAACATCCGGAAAATGCGCATGGCTATGTCGAAGCGGCGCATGCACATGCGGGTGGCTGTGCGGCTCGGTGCCATCCCACTCAAAGTCATGCTCATGTTGATGGTGCTCATCGTGCGTATGCCGGTGGCTGTGATCGAGGGCCTCATGCTGATGCTCGTGAACATGATTCTCCATCAGGTGAATCCACACCCCCAAGGCCATCAGCGCCGCGGCGAGCAGGAACATCACGGACACCGTCTCACCCAGCATCAGGATCGCGACAGCCGCACCCAGGAACGGCGCCGTGGAAAAGTAAGCCCCGGTGCGCGCACTCCCCAGCCCGCGAAGCGCCAGGACGAACAGCACCAGGCTGACGCCGTAGCCGAGAAACCCAACCAGCATGATCGACCCCAGCGTGCCCAGGGCCGGCAGTTGCGAGCCGATGGCCAAGGCCAGGCCGCCATTGACCACGCCCGCCGTCATGCCTTTGCTGCCGGCGATGAACAACGCATCCGAGGCGGAGACCTTGCGGGTCAGGTTGTTGTCGATCGCCCAGCAAAGGCAGGCGAACGCCACCGCCAGCGGGCCGATCCAGTCATGGGCGGTCGCGGTCTCCTGCGGCCATGACAGCACGATACCGCCCAGGACGATGGCGACCATGCCGATCACGATCCGGCGGTCGGCGTTTTCCTTGAATACCACCCACGCCAGCACTGCCGTGAGGACGGATTCGAGGTTGAGCATCAACGATGCAGTGGCCCCCGCTGTGCGAGTGAGCCCGAACATCAGCGCCACAGGTGCAAGCACGCCACCGAAGAGGATGGCACCCAGCAACCAGGGCCATTCTCCGGCAGGCAGCCCGGGCCGCTGCCAGCCGCGATCGCGCACAAGGCGGACGAGAGTCAGGCCGATGCCGCTGCCCAGGTAGAGCAGCCCGGCCAGCAGGATGGGCGGGGTATCGACACCCAACAGTTTGGCGAGCGGCGTGCTTGCGCCAAACAATGCCGCTGCAACCAACGCGTAGAGAACACTCAGATTCATGATGGGGCCGCCCTGTCAGGCTGATTGCGTGCAGGAGAGCATCATAGCCTTTCTGCACAAGGGCTGGAGCCAAGCTGTGGGGCTAGTGGGAGAGCCATCGCGGGGCAAGCCCGCTCCCACGCTGATCCTATCGTTGATGTAACAGTTGTCTTCTGGGTGGTAGCCGAGCAGAGTCCACTTACCTTGTCAGGAGACGCCCATGCCATCCGCCGTTTTCGCCGCCGCCCAATGCGCCATTGGTGATGGCGACATCCCCGCCAACCTGGCCTTGCACCTGGCGTTCATGCGCCAGGCCCATGAGCATGGCGTGGACCTGTTGCTCTTCCCCGAACTGTCGCTCACGGGCTATGCCCCCGCCGTGGCCAGTGGCCTGGCGCAGGGCCTGGACACGCCGCTGCTGGCCCCCCTGCGCCGGTTCGCCCAGGAAGCGGGCATGACCACCGTGGTCGGGATGCCGCTCAAGGTGCCGGGCCAGGACAAGCCGCGGATTGCGGCCTGCATCCTCCACCCGGATGGCTCGATTGCGGTCTATACCAAGCAGCACCTGCATACTGGCGAGGACGTGTTCTTCAGTGCGGGGAGCGGCGGTGAGTTGTTGTCCGTTTCCGGGCTGTCCGTGGCCTTGTCGGTATGCGCCGATTTCAGCCATCCGGAGCATGCCGCCCAGGCAGCGCAGCGCGGTGCGCAGGTGTACGCGACGGGTGTGCTGATCGGGGAGGGTGGGTATCCGGCGGATAGCGCGTTGCTGCAGGGTTATGCACAGCGGCATGCTATGGCCGTGCTCATGGCCAACCATGGCGGCACCACGGGAGGCTGGGCGGCGGCTGGGCGCAGCGCGTTCTGGGACGAGCAGGGGCGGTGTGTCGTGGCTGCTTCAGGGGACGGAAATCGGTTGTTGGTTGTTTCTGGGCAGTCGGGCAAATGGCAAGGACGCGAGGTATTCGTGTCTCTCGATGTCGCGGGGTCAGCCTGAAATCACTTGGCTAATCGCTCGGCTGCTTTGCGGTAAACCTGATCACGCTCACGTTTATCCACGGCGATCACGAATACCACGACTTCCTGGTCGATGACCTGATAGATCAATCGATATCCACTGCTGCGCAGCTAGATCTTGTAGCAGTCCGGGAAGCCATGCAGACGGTTGGCTTCGACCCTCGGGTTGAGCAGCACGGTTGCCAGCTTCTTCTTGAGCTGTTGGCGAATGGTGTCGCCGAGCTTCTGCCATTCCTTGAGTGCGCGCGCATCGAAATCGAGGTTATAGGTCATCCAGCGTTACCCTTACCCTCTGCGGCGCGGCCAGGCGTTCGCGTACCGTGGCGAGCAGTGCTTCGTCCTCTTCGGTCTGCAACACGGGTTTGAACGGCAGTTGTCCGCGCTCAGCGACGTATTGCAGTGCCTGGCGCATCAGCTCGGAAGGGGTTACACCCAGTTTTTCCAGCTCACGGTAGGCGCGCACCTTGAGTTCGTCGTCGATACGCACATTGATGGACGCCATGCTTGCAGTCTCATTTGTAATGACAGTGGTCTGTACAATGTGGCAAAGCAGTCTGTTGGACAAGGGTGGCAACGAGATTACCGACAGGCATATTACTCGTTGAACTCCGGAGCGACATCGGGCTGCAGGGAGGGCGATTTCGAGGTGGCCGCTTCGAACCACACGGGCCACGAACTGCGATGCCGGCTCTCCACCTGCACACAGTGAATCAACCGCTCGCGCAACACCTCGGTCCTGCCCACGCTCACCGCCAGCCGATACTTGGCACTGTGCACGCACTCCCGGTCGCCAAACTCGCAACGGTCCAGGCTCGTGCCGCCGCATGGCCCGTTCGCCAGGCCTTTGGGGCAGGTCTCGGGGCAGATGTAGAGCGTGTCCTCCAGCCGGCAACTGCCGCAGGTATCGCACCCCACCAGCGGGCGTTTGATACGCCGCTCCAGCTGATGCAGCCACGTCGCCGCCGTGGGGTTGGCCCACAGCGGCCGGGTCACGGCCCAGCCGAAGGCCTTGCTCAAGGCCGTGGTGCGGCTGAACAGCTGATGGTGCATCGCCGAGAGCAAGTGATAGCGGGCCTTTTCCTTGTTCGATGCATTGATCTGCCGTTGCCCGAGGCACCAGGCGTGCCCGGGTGGGTGGAAGGTGACCGGCGCCAGGCCAGGTGCCTGCCAGGCTGCTTGCCAAGCCGGGGCCCAGTCCTGCAGTGAGGTGAACTGCGGCTGCAGCGCGTCGATGGCCTGCTCCAGGGCCTCGAACTGAGCCACCTCGTGGATGCCGGACAGGTGCACGCCGGCATAGCCCATCAGTTTCAGGCCGATCACCTGCAAGGCCAGGCGATGGTTGGCGCGTTCCCTGGCGTAAGCCTTGGACACCGCCGTTTCGGCGGCCAGCAGCGCGCGCATCGACGGCGTGACGGTTACCCCGGCAACGTGATCGAGCATCCCGGCGCGGCCTTCGGTCAGCGCCATGATGCAGGCCATCAGTGGCTTGGGCCGGGGCTGGCGCTGCATCCAGTCGAAGGCTTCCTGGTGTTTGTCGATATCGAAACCGAGCTGCAGGATGAACAGGTCGGCGCCGGCGGCGAGTTTCTTTTCGGCCTTGCAGTACTGCGCGCCGCCTTCGGCCTCCTGGTACTTGAATGGGTTGAGCGCGGCGGCCAGCAGCCAGTGGGGGCGGGCCTGGCGGACGATCTGCAAGGCGGCCACGGATTCCAGGTAGCGTACCGGCCGTTCGCCCGGGTTGTGGCCGGGCAGGCGGTCGCCGGTCAGCAGCAGGAGCTGGTCGAGGCCGGCGGCATCCATGCGTTGCAGCTGGGCCAGCAGGTCGCGGCGTTCGCGGTCCTTGCCGGAGAAGTGCAGCAGGGCGGGGACGGGGTTCGAGAGACTGCTGAAGGCCTCCAGCGGCGACATGTCCAGGGCGCTGGCGACGCGGTCGCCGATGGCCACGGTCATGGGCCAGCCGCACAGCCGGGTGCGGGCCATGAGGGTTTCGAGGGTGGCGAAACGCTCGGCGCCGGGCTTGGGGACGAATTCCAGGATGCAGGCGAAGGCGTTGGCGTCCAGGGTCGTTTTCAGCAGGCTCATGGGGTGCGGGCTACCGGGTTGGGGCAGGGTGGCAGTGTGCGGCAGATTGGCGGGTGGGGCATGTCTGATTGCGCGGGGGAATGTGTTGATTGAGACATCCTAGGCGACCCAGCCCCCTGTAGGAGCGGCCTTGTGCCGCGAAAGGGCTGCGGAGCAGCCCCAGGATGTCAGTGTTGATGCACAGATCGCCGGGGCCGCGTTGCGGCCCTTTCGCGGCACAAGGCCGCTCCTACAGGCAGATCACCGATCATGAACAAATCTTGAGTTCATCTCAAATTTAATGAGTTTGTCTCACCTTGTTACAGCGCCCAGAATCCCCTCATTCACATTCAAGGCTCGAGGGACGACAACATGGCACTGGCACACAACCTGGGGTTTCCGCGCATTGGCCGCGACCGCGAGCTGAAGAAAGCCCAGGAGGCCTTCTGGAGGGGTGAGCTGGACGAAGCCGGCCTGCGTGCCGTGGGCCGTGGCCTGCGCGCCGCGCACTGGCAGGTGCAGAAGGCTGCGGGCATCGAGTTGCTGCCGGTGGGCGACTTCGCCTGGTACGACCAGGTGCTCACCCACTCGCTGACCTTCGGCGTGATCCCCGAGCGTTTCCGTGCCAAGGACGGTGCCAAGCCGACCCTGCAAACCCTGTTCGCCATGGCGAGAGGAGTGAGCGACAACTGCTGCGGCGGCGCCCACGCCCAGGAAATGACCAAGTGGTTCGACACCAACTACCACTACCTGGTCCCCGAATTCACCGCCGACCAGCAGTTCGCCCTGAGCTGGGAGCAGTTGTTCGAAGAGGTTGAGGAAGCCAAGGCCCTGGGCCACGCCGTCAAGCCGGTGCTGATCGGCCCGCTGACCTACCTGTGGCTGGGCAAGACCAAGGGCGCCGACTTCGACAAGCTGGAGCTGCTCGACCGCCTGCTGCCACTCTATGACCAGATCCTCAACCGCCTGGCCGTGCAGGGTGTGGAGTGGGTGCAGATCGACGAGCCGATCCTCGCCCTCGACCTGCCGCAGGACTGGAAGAACGCCTACGAGCGCGTCTACAACATCCTCCAGCGCGCACCGCTGAAAAAGCTGATCGCCACCTACTTCGGCGGCCTGGAAGACAACCTGGGCCTGGCCGCCAACCTGCCGGTCGATGGCCTGCACATCGACCTGGTGCGCGCCCCGGACCAGTACCCGACCATCCTCGACCGCCTGCCGGCCTACAAGGTGCTGTCGCTGGGCGTGGTCAACGGCCGCAACGTCTGGCGCTGCGACCTGGACAAGGCACTGGACGTGCTGCGCCATGCCCACGAGCGCCTGGGTGAGCGCCTGTGGGTGGCGCCGTCGTGCTCGCTGCTGCACAGCCCGGTGGACCTGGCGCGTGAAGACCAGCTCGATGACGAACTGAAGAGCTGGCTGGCCTTCGCCGTGCAGAAGTGCCAGGAAGTGGCGCTGCTGGCCAAGGCACTCAACCAGCCCGAGGCGGCCGATGTCGTCGCAGCGCTGGCGCAGAGCCGCGCCGTGCAGCACGCCCGCGCCACCTCGCCGCGTATTCACAAGCCGGCGGTGCAGGCCCGCGTCGCCGCGATCAAGCCCGCCGACAGCCAGCGTGCAACCGCCTTTGAGCAGCGCATTGCCAAGCAGCGTGCCGGGCTGAACCTGCCAGCCTACCCGACCACCACCATCGGTTCGTTCCCGCAGACCTCGGCGATCCGCCTGGCACGCCAGTCGTTCAAGCAGGGCAAGCTGACCGAGGCGGACTACGTCGAGGCCATGCACAGCGAGATCCGCCATGCGGTGCAGATCCAGGAAAACCTTGGCCTGGATGTGCTGGTCCACGGCGAGGCCGAGCGCAACGACATGGTCGAGTACTTCGCCGAGCAACTGGACGGTTATGTGTTCACCCGCTTCGGCTGGGTGCAGAGCTATGGTTCGCGCTGCGTGAAACCGGCGGTGATCTTCGGCGACTTGAGCCGCCCGAAGGCCATGACCGTGGACTGGATCAAGTACGCCCAGGGCCTGACCCGCAAGGTGATGAAGGGCATGCTGACGGGCCCTGTGACCATGCTGATGTGGTCCTTCCCGCGCGAGGATGTGAGCCGCGAAGTGCAGGCTCGCCAGCTGGCGCTGGCGCTCCGCGACGAGGTGGTGGACCTGGAAGCCGCCGGCATCAGGATCGTGCAGATCGACGAGGCCGCCTTCCGTGAAGGGTTGCCGCTGCGCCGCAGTGCCTGGCCGCGCTACCTGGAGTGGGCCACCGAGGCCTTCCGCCTGTGCGCCTCGGGCGTGCGTGACGAAACGCAGATCCACACCCACATGTGCTACAGCGAGTTCAACGACGTGATCGAGTCGATCGCGGCGATGGATGCCGATGTGATCACCATCGAGACCTCACGTTCGGACATGGAACTGCTGGAGGCCTTCGAGCGCTTCGACTACCCGAACGAGATCGGCCCGGGGGTGTACGACATCCACTCGCCGCGGGTGCCGAGCAAGGAGGAGATGGTCAACCTGCTGCGCAAGGCGGCCCGGCGGATTCCGGCCGAGCGCCTGTGGGTCAACCCGGACTGCGGCCTGAAGACCCGCGCCTGGCCGGAGACCGAGGCGGCGCTGGTGAACATGGTGGCGGCGGCGCGGGCGTTGCGCGCCGCAGTCTGAAAACCGCGCTGGCTCCCGATGCGGCAGCCAATGCGCGTCAGAAGGTACCGCGCAGGGTCACCGAGACATTGCGCGGATCGCCCCAGTAGTAACCGGTCGGCGTCGGCGCCACCTGGCGGTAGTACTTCTTGTCGAACAGGTTGTTGGCGTTCAACTGCAGCGAATAGTTGTCGTTGAAGCGGTAGTTGACCATCGCGTTGTACACCGCATACCCCGACTGCGAGGCTTCGGCGCTGCCGCTGCGGTTGTAGATGTCGCTCTGCGCCTGCACGCCGCCGCCCACGGTCCAGGCCTGCAGCTCGCCCGGCAGGCGATAGCTGGTGAACAGGCGCAGCAGGCGCTTGGGGTCGGTGGTACGGATCGGGTTGCCGTTGTTGCCGGTGGTGTCCTTGAGGTATTCGGTGGTGTTGTAGGTGTAGCCACCGGTCACGTTCCAGCCCGGCAGCACTTCGCCGGAAATCTCCAGCTCGAAGCCCTGGCTGCGGTTCTTGCCCGCGGCGACCTTGCAGTAGCCGCTGGTGTAGTTGGGCAGGCACGGGTTCGGCCCGCTGACGTCGTCCAGCGCGTTGCCGACCTGGTAGATGCGGAAGAACGCCAGCGAGGTGTTCAGCCGGCCCTCGTAGAACTCACCCTTGATTCCCGTCTCGTAGGCTTCGCCGGTGACCGGCTCGAGCACGGAGCCGGCGGCATCGGTGTTGGTCTGCGGGTTGAAGATCTCGGTATAGCTGGCGTAGGTGCTGAAGTTCTCGTTGAGGTCGTAGATCAGCGCGGCGTACGGCACGATCTCGTTGTCGACGCTGAACTTGCCGCTGGCCTTGGTGTTGTTCTCCTGCTCGTAGTCGTACCAGTTGGCGCGGGCGCCGATGATCGCGGTGAGCGGGTCGGCCAGGGAGATGCGCCAGGTGGCGTAGGCGCCTTCCTGGGTGGTGCGGGTGCGCACCGGGTGGGCGGTGATGTCGATGTGCGGGTTGGCCAGGCTGGTCTTCGGGTCCCAGGTGCGGATGTCGAACACGCCCGACTGCACATTGTTGGTGGCCGAGGCGTAGGAGTCGTTGCGGATGCGCTCGACGCCCAGCATCAGCTCGTGGGTGCGGCCAAGCAGGTCGAACGGGCCATTTAGGGTCGCGCTGAGGTTGTTCTGCAGACTTTCGCCGCCATCGCCTTCGGTCACCTGGTAGCTCATCAGGTAAGGGTTGCGCGTCGGGTTGGCGGGACCGGTGGCGCGGCTGAAGTAGGTCTGCTTGAAGCCGTTGTCGTCCAGCTCGAAGTGGGTGCGCTGGGCCATCAGCTTGAGCGTCCAGTCGTTGTCGAAACGGTGCTCGAGCTCGGCGAAGGTCTGCAGGTTGCTGCGGTTCCAGCGGTTCCAGTCGGCGCCCAGGTAGGTGCTGCGGCCGAACGGCAGCGGCGAGCCGTCGTAGTCGGCCGGCAGGTTGCCCCAGGCCCCGGTGGCGTCGAGCTGGGTCCATTCCAGGCCGGTGGTCAGGGTGGTGCTGTCGTCGAGATCGAAGGCCATCACCCCGTACAGCACGTCCTTGCGCTCCTGGCGCGATTGCTGGAAGTGGTCTTTCTCGTCGTGCACCGCGATCACCCGGCCACGCACGTTGCCGGTCTCGGTCAGCGGCCCGGAGAGGTCGGCGACGTAGCGCTGGGCGTCCCAGGTGCCGAGAGTGACGCTGCCTTCGCCCTGGAACTCGTAGGTGGGGCGCTTGCGCACCAGGTTGACGGTGCCCGAGGGGTTGCCGGCGCCGCGCAGCATGCCGGTGGCGCCGCGCAGGACCTCGGCGCGGTCGAGGATCGCTGAGTCGCTCTGGATGAACGAGCCGCCGCCGCTGCTCTGCACCACGGTGGCGCCGTCGTACTGGATGGCGTCGATCTGGTAGCCGCGCGAGTAGTACTGCACCCGCTCGCTGTCGGTGAGGTTGACCACCACGCCGGGGGTCTGTTCGAGCAGGTTGGTGAGGTTGGTGATGTTCTGGTCGTCGATCCGTTGGCGGGTAACCACGGTCACCGACTGCGGGGTGTGGCGGATGCTTTGCGGGGTCTTGCCGATGGTCACCGCCCCGGTGGTGTAGGAGCCGCTATGCTCGGTGGTTTCGCCCAGGCGGTTGCTGGAGATGCTGGTGGCACCCAGCTGCAGGGCGTCGCCGACGTCCAGGGCCGGGAGCAGCAGGAAGCTCTTGTCGCTTTCCTGCTGGACCTGCACGTCGCTGCCTTGCAGCAGGATCTGCAGGGCCTGGGCACTGTCATGCCGGCCTTGCACGCCCTGGGTGGTCTTGCCCCGCAGGCTGGTGGCGTCGAACGACAGGTTCAGCCCGCCCTGGCGCGCCAGCTGGTCCAGCGCGGCGGCCAGCGGGCCGGCCGGGATATTCCAGTCGCGCTGCTGGCTCTGGCTGGCGGGCGCGGCAAGGGCGAGGGTCGGCGGCAGGCCGGCACAGGCCACGCCCAGGCCCAGGGCGGCGGCGCGGATGGCATGGCGCAGGGTGGCGTTGCGGGGGGAACACGGGCGGATCATGAAGCGCTCCTGAAGGTTGGCAGACCACTGTTCGGGCTTGTTTCCTTCAGGCCGGACGAGAATAAGATTCCACCTCATTTATTTTTTCGATGTTTTCAGGCGGCGCCGATGCTCACCCAGAAGCGTGTGCGGTAGTCGACGCGCACCGGCAGGCTACGGGCGACCAGCAGCAGGATCTGGTCGGTGTCGGCCAGCTGGAAGGTGCCGGAAACCTTCAGCCCGGCGACTTCAGGCGCGCAGCGCAGCAGGCCGGGGCGATAGCGCGACAGTTCGTCGATGAACTCGCCCAGGGGCATCTGCTGCACGCTGAGCACGCCGTCGGTCCAGCCCCAGGGGTCGTTGTGCAGGGTGGCGGGCTGGAAGTCGCCCTGGGCGAACACCTGCAGCACCTCGCCGGGCTTGACCCGATGCGCGGCGGCAGAGGCGGGGAACAGCGTCACCTCGCCCCGGCGCACGGCCAGCAGCAGGCCCTGGGCATTTTCCCGCAGCAGCAGTTGGCCGCCCTGGGTGCTCAGGGCGCCGACGCGGGTGTCGATGCTGAACGGGCGGTTGTCGTTGGCGTTGCCGTCCAGGCTGACCTCGCCGCGCAGCAGGGTCAGCCGGCGCTGCTCGGCGCTGTAGCGCAGGTCGATGGCGCTGGCGGTGTTCAGGCGGATCAGGCTGCCGTCACTGCCCAGCAGCTCGCGGCGCTCGCCGGTGGCGGTGCGGCTGTCGGCCATCAGCGCCGGCAGGCCCAGGGGCTCGCGCGCGGCCCAGCCGACGCTGGCGCCGAGCGCCAGCAGCGACAGCAGCTTGAGGTGGTCGCGCCGGCTCATTCGGCGGCGTTCGCTGCCGGCCAGGGTCTGGCGGCTCAACTCGGCGGGCAGGCTGGCCAGTTCGTCACCGAGGCTGCTGACCCGCTGCCAGGCCTGGGCATGCTGCGGGTGGCTGGCCAGCCAGCGCTGGAACTGCTGTTCGCTGCGTGGGCCGGGGCTGTCGTAGCGCAGTTTCACCAGCCATTCGATGGCCTCGTCGACCTGGGCCTGGGTCGGGTTCTGGTCAGGCATCGGCGTAGCGGATCCGGTAGCAGACACCCAGGGCCTTGGCCAGGTCGCGCTCGACCGTGGCCCGGGAGACGTCCAGGCGTTGCGCGACCTGGGTGAGGGTGAGGCCGTCGAGCTGGGCCAGCAGGAACGCCTGGCGCACTCGTGGCTTGAGGCGTTGCAGGGCGCGGTCGAGACGCTCGAGGGTGTCGAGGATCAGCAGGCGCTGTTCCTCGCTGGGGGCTTCCAGCTCGGGCAAGCTGGCCAGGCTCTCGAGGTAGGCTTTTTCCAGGGCACGACGGCGGAACTGGTCGATCATCAGGCCGCGGGCGATGCTGCTCAGGTAGGCCCGTGGCTCCTTGAGCGGCGAGACCTGGCGCGCCTTGAGCAGGCGCACGAAGGTGTCCTGGGCCAGGTCCGCGGCGTGCTCCCGGCAGCCGACCCGGGCACCGAGCCAGCCGCGCAGCCAGCGGTGGTGCGCCTGATAGAGCAGATCGACCTCGGCCGGTTTCAGCGTGTCTTCGATCTGCATCGTCTGGAGAGCCTGCCCGGATAATGTGATTGTTAATAGTTCTCAATTCTATGCGGGGCGTTGCGGGCGGATCAATGGTATGCCAGTAATTCGATGAGCAAGATTGAGCGTTTCACCGATGAACGGTTGCGCTAGGCTGGAGGATCGTGATGTGAGCGAATGCCCTTGATGATCCTTGCAGACCTTTCCCCGCAGGCCTTTGACGATGCCGCTGCCTGGCTGGCCGGGCAGGACCCGGACTGGGCGCGGCATATTGCCGCTGTGGGGCCTTGCCTGCACCGTGCCACGCCCGGACGCGAGCCGTACGAGGCGTTGGTACGGGCGATCGCCTACCAGCAGTTGCATGCGCGGGCGGCCGAGGCGATCCTCGGGCGATTGCTGGCGCTGTTCCCGGAGGGAGCGTTTCCCTCGCCCGAACAGTTGCTGACGGTGACGCCGGAGGCGATGCGCGCCTGTGGGCTTTCCGCGAGCAAGATCGCCACGGTTCACGGGATCGCCCAGGCGCGTGTGGCGGGCGTGGTGCCCAGCCGGGACGAGGCGCTGCATATGTCGGATGCCGCACTGGTCGAGCGTCTTGTAGCGTTGCGCGGGGTGGGGCGCTGGACCGTGGAAATGCTGCTGATCTACAGCCTGGAGCGATCGGATATCCTGCCGGTGGATGATTTTGGCGTGCGCGAGGGGTATCGGCGCATGAAGGGGCTGGACAAGGCGCCGACACCTGCGCAGATGCGGGTATTGGGCGGGGCGTGGAGCCCTCATCGCACCGTGGCGGCCTGGTACCTGTGGCGGGCTTGAAGCTTTCCTGCATGGCCCTATCGCGGGGCAAGCCCGCTCCCACAAAGATGGACCACGCTCTCGTGGGAGCGGGCTTGCCCCGCGATAGGGCCCGTGAAAACACCGCAAGAATCGGAGTTCCACGCATCATCCACCCTGCCAGGCTGACGGTATCGAATCCCAGGAGAGGCCCCTGATGAAGCCCGCCCCGACCACCTACACCACCGACGCCGAACGCTGGCACGCCGTGCAGGCCCGCGACACCGCCGCCACCGGCCATTTCGTCTACGCCGTGCGCACCACCGGCGTGTATTGCCAGCCCGCCTGCAAGTCGCGCCTGGCCAAGCGCGAGAACGTCGAGTTCTTCGGCAACGCCACCCAGGCCGAGGCCGCCGGCTACCGCCCCTGCAAGCGCTGCAAGGGCGGGCAGGGCAGCCGGCGCACCGACTTGGTGGCCCGCGCCTGCCGCCTGATCGAGGCCAGCGAGACCGCACCCAACCTCGACCAGCTCGGCAGCGAACTGAACGTCAGCCCGTTTCACCTGCACCGCCTGTTCAAGGCCGAGACCGGCCTGACCCCCAAGGCCTACGCCTCGGCCTTCCGCGCCCAGCGTCTGCGCGAGCGCCTGGACGCCGCCGGCAGCGTCACCGAAGCCATCTTCGACGCTGGCTACAACTCCAACAGCCGCTTCTACGAAAGCGCCGGCGAGCGTCTGGGCATGCGCCCCAGGGAATACCGTGCCGGCGGCCAGGGCGCGACCATCCGCTTTGCCCTGGCCCAATGCGCCCTCGGCGCGATCCTGGTGGCCCAGAGCGAACGGGGCATCTGCGCGATCCTGCTCGGTGACGAGCCCGAGCCCTTGCTCAAGGACCTGCAGGACAAGTTCCCCAAGGCCCAGCTGATCGGCGGCGATGATGCCTTCGAGCGGCTGGTGGCCGAGGTGATCGGCTTCGTCGAGGCCCCGGCCCTGGGCCTGGCGCTGCCCCTGGATGTGCAGGGCACGGCGTTCCAGGAGCGGGTCTGGCAGGCGCTGCGCGAGGTGCCGGCCGGGACCACGGTCAGCTACACCGATATCGCCGAGCGCATCGGCGCGCCCAAGGCCGTGCGGGCAGTGGCCCAGGCCTGCGCGGCCAACGCGATCGCCGTGGCCATTCCCTGCCACCGGGTGGTGCGCCGCGACGGCGACCTCAGCGGCTACCGTTGGGGCATCGAACGCAAGCGCCAGTTGCTGGACCGAGAGACGGCACTCTCCTGAGCCTCCAGACCGCGTAGAATTCACGCCCTGTCGAGTTGTGTAGAGGAACATTCGATGAGGCGTGTCAGCCTTGACCGATTCTATGCGGGGATTTTCGCCCTGCTGTTGTGCCTGGCCGTGCCGGCCTGGGCCGCGCCAGCCACGCCGGTATCGCGCCTGGCCGTGGCCGAGCAGCAAGTGCTGGACGAGAACGCCAGCCTGGAGGAGTTGAGCGAACGGCTCGACCAGATCCGCCAGGGCGTCACCAGCAACGCCAACGACGACCTGCTCGCGCAGTTGCGCCAGTCGGCCTTGCAGGTGCAGCGCCAGGCCGATGTGCTGGTCACCCAGCGCACCGCCGACGTGCAGCGCCTGGACGACCAGCTCAACGTGCTCGGCCCGCCGCTGGAGGAGGAGGCCGAGAGCCTGACCCGCCAGCGCAAGCAGCTCAACGACGAAAAGAACAAGCTGGTCGCCGAGCAGAAGGACGCCACCACGCTGACCCAGTCGGCCCGTGACCTGTCGACACAGATCGTCAACCTGCGCCGTAGCCTGTTCAACTCGCAGATCACCAGCCGCGCCGCCAGCCCGCTGAGCCCGGCATTCTGGTCGAGCCTGATCCGCCCCACCGACGACGACGTGGCGCGCCTGCGCGACCTGCGTGGCGAGGTGTCGGACGCCATGGCCAGCGCCTTTAGCGCCGAGCACCGATGGCTGTTCATCACCGCGCTGGTGGCGGCGGTGCTGGTCTGGACCCTGGTGCGCCGGGTGCTGGAGCGCCTGCTGGCCGATGCCATGATCCGCTGGCTGCCCGAAGGTCGCCTGCGCCGCAGCGCCCTGGCGCTGAGCGTCAGCCTGGCGACCCTGGGCACCATCTCCGGCTCCGTGTCGCTGCTGCGCTGGGGCCTGGAGAGCAGCGCCGACCTTGGCACGGACCTCGCCAGCCTGACCAACCATATCCTCGCCCTGGTGATCTTCAGTGCCTTCATTTCGGGCCTGGGCCGCGCCATGCTGATGCTGCAGCGCCCGTCCTGGCGCCTGCCGCCGATCGCCGACGAAGTGGCCAGCGCCCTGGGCTGGTTCCCCAAGGTCCTGGCCCTGGCGCTGATGGTGCTGCTGACCCAGGAGCGCATCAACAGCGTGATCGGCACCAGCCTGGCGCTGACCCTGGCCACCAACGGCCTGACCGCGCTGGTGGTGTCGTTGCTGTTCGTCGTGGCCCTGCTGCGCTATCGCCGTGCCCACCGCCAGCATGACCTGGAGCGGCCCAAGGGCCTGGCCGGGCTGATCCCGTTCGTGATCGTGGTGTGGGTGCTGGCGATCCTGCTGACCCTGCTTGCCGGCTACCTGACGCTGGCCTACTTCCTTACCGCCAAGCTGCTGTGGATCAGCGTGGTGGTGGTCTGTGCCTACCTGCTGGTCACGGTGTTCGGCGACCTGTGCGAGACCTTGCTGTCGCCTCGCCAGCCCGGTGGCCTGGCGCTGGCCTCGGCGCTTGGCTTGCAGCAACGCCACCAGGCCCAGGCCAGCACCGTGCTGGCGGGCATCGGCCGCACGCTGCTGCTGTTCGCCGCCGCGTTGCTGGTGTTCATGCCTTCGGGCACCAGCCCGGGCGAGCTGCTGCTGAGCCTGGCGGACTGGGACGGCACCGGCGGCAAGGTGCTGGGCAACCTGAACATCGTGCCCCAGGACATCTTCCTGGCCGTGGCGATCTTCCTCGGAGGCTGGTTCGCCATCCGCGTGGTCAAGCGCTGGCTGAGCGAGCGCCTGCTGCCGGAAACCGACATGGACGCCGGCATGCGCGCCTCGCTGGTGACCCTGGTCGGCTACCTGGGCTTCCTGTTCCTGGCCATGCTGGTGATGTCCACCCTGCACATCAACCTGACCAGCCTGACCTGGGTGGTCAGTGCGCTGTCGGTGGGTATCGGTTTCGGCCTGCAGCAGATCGTGCAGAACTTCATCTCCGGCCTGATCCTGCTCACCGAGCGCCCGGTGAAGGTGGGCGACTGGGTGAGCCTGGCCGGTGTCGAGGGTGACATTCGCCGGATCAACGTGCGCGCCACCGAGATCCAGATGTCCGACCGCTCGACGGTGATCGTGCCCAACTCGCAGTTCATCTCGCAGAACGTGCGCAACGTGACCATGGCCAATGCCCTGGGGGTGGTCAGCGTTACCCTGACACTGCCGCTGGAAACCGATGCCAACCATGTGCGCGAGCTGCTGCTGGCGGCGTACAAGGAGCATGAGTCGATCCTTGATGCGCCGGCCACGTCGGTGACTTTCAAGGACCTGACCAGCAGCGGCATGGTGATCGGTGTGAGCGGTTACGTGGCGTCGCCCCGGCAGGTGTCGGGCACGCGCAGCGACCTGCTGTTCACCATCCTCGGGCGTTTGCGAGACGAAGGCATTGCACTGTCGTCGCCGCAGAGCATGGTGTTGGTGCAGGAAAATGGGCGACCGGCCGACGAGCCGGCGTGAGGCCATCTCGGCTCTTGTAGGAGCGGCCTTGTGCCGCGAAAGGGCCGCAAAGCGGCCCCGACGATCTTTGCTCAACACTGAAATCTGGGGCCGCTACGCGGCCCTTTCGCGGCGCAAGGCCGCTCCTACAGGGATCGTGCAAGAATTGATGACGCGGGTTGGCCTCGCGATGTTTTCAATGCTGCTTGGCTCGTCGAATCCGCAGCAGGATGACCAGCAGCACCAACCCCGCCACCGGTGCCATCCCCAGCATCGCCTCCCGCGCCGTCAATCCCGCCCCCAGCACATTCAACCCGCCATACAGCAGCTTGAACAGGTTCAGCAGGTAGTAGGTGATGGCAATGATCGACAAGCCTTCCACCGCCCGCTGGATCTTCACCTGGGCGTCGGCCCGGGCATTGAGGCTGCGCAGGATCTCGGCGTTCTGCTCCTCCATCTCCACCTGCACCCGCGCCTGCAGCAGGTCGCCCAGGTTGGCGACGTTCTTCGCCAGCTGTTCCAGTCGTTGCTCGGTGGCCACGCAGTAGCGCAGGGTCGGCTTGAATCGCCGCTCGATGAACACCCCCAGGCGCTGGCAGTCGGCGACATGGCTCTCACGCAGCTCGCCCAGGCGTTCGAACACCAGTTGCGCATAGGCCTGGCTGGCGCCGAAGCGGTGTCGGGTCTGCACCGTGCGGTCGACCACCTGGCGCGACAGGTGGGCGATGGCTTCGAGCAGGGCCTTGGAATCGTGGGCCGCGCTGCTGGCGCCGCGTTCGGAAAGGCTCACCAGGACGGCGTCGAAATCGTCCAGTTCCTGGCTCAGGGCCTTGGCCGTGTCCAGGGTCAGCGAGGCCATCATGCGGTAGGTCTCGATCTCCAGCAGGCGGCGGATCATGCGACCCTGGCGATAGGCATTGAGCCGGCGGTTGATGAACAGGAAGCGGTTGGTGCCGTCCCCGGTCAGGCGGAAATCGCTCCACACCACCGCATCGCCACCGCCGACGCTGGAACCGCAGGGGTCCTTGAAGCCATAGCGGGCGAGGTCCAGGTCCTGGTCGTCGCGTACCAGCACCTGCACGGCGTTGATCACCTGCGCCGCCTGCGGGGCGATGGCCTCGGCGAGCACGGCGGGCAGGGATTGCCAGTCGCTGTCGTGGGTCGTGCAGGGCACCACCAGGGTCAGGGTGAAGAATTCGGTGTGGCGTTCCCACTTGAACGGGTGGCCGTCCAGCCGGGTGATGCCCTGGGCCGCATGGGTGTCGGGGGCCTCGGGGCAGCAGCGTTGCAACAGGGTCTGACAGGCGCTGGCGTCGCCGAGCACGGCAAGGTGGAAGACATGCGCCGGGTCGTCGAAGTACAGCGACGGGCGGGCGTGCAGTTCGTTGTGCAGGGCGGTGCGAAGAGGATGCATGGGTGGGCTGGCCTGGTGTTGTGATTGTGGGGCTACCAGGAGGTGTGACTTCGCAGGGCAGGGCAAAAGTCACGGGGTGCCGGGGCCGTGTGTTCGGGATTTACACCTGCCTGTGTAGGAGCGGTCTTGTGCCACGAAAGGGCTGCGAAGCGGCCCCGGCGATCTGTCTCGTGGCGCAGACCCTGGGGCCGCTACGCGCCCCTTTCGCGGCACGAGGCCGCTCCTACAGGGATCGCGCAGGGCAGGTCTCCTGGCGTCAGCCGCAAGAGCAGCGGTTCAGCGCATGTTCCGCCAACGCCCGCCCCATCTGCATGTTGTGCGCGGCGTTCACCAGCATTCCCAGTCCGGGTTCGCCGGCCAGGGCGCAGCAGTACTCGTCGATGGTGTCTTCGATACCACGCATCAGCTGGATGGCGTGAAGCAGCGCCTCGGTGGTGGGCATATCGTCGTTGATGGTGAAGAAGGGGCGGTTGAGCGATTTGGCAGGGGGTGGATCGGGAACGATCTTTTTCATGGGAAGCACTCATTTCGATTGGAAAGGTGCCGCCTCCAGATCCCTCTCACAGGATGAGGGTGGCAGCCGTACGCGGGGTGAGAGACCGGTCGAAATGAGCAAATGCCGGCCAGGCCTGGGCCTGCCCGCGCACAGCCGCCATGGCAGTGCTGCGTACTTCATTTCGACGGTGGCAGGCTCTCACCCCTGGTCGCCGGTAAGACGACCTAGGGAAGTTAGTCCTGCTGATGGTCCTCGACAATTCAGACGCGTCGGCAGCGTGCGTAGGGTAATTCCCAAGCTGTTCTGCTTTGAAGCACTTTGTTTCAGGTTCGGAAATCTCTGACAGGCAAGGCTGATTTGCACAGGCAGGGTTTTTATCGCTCTGAGATTGGCCAGAATGATTGGCCTGGCGATGTGGTTCTGGTCATTGCTTCCAAGGAGGTGATTTTGAAAGACACGAATCTTGCGTATGACGAAAGGCCGAACAATCCTGTCTCGGAGGTGGATGAATTGGAGTCTCAGCCATTCGTGGTCGGTGATGAGGCATTTGAAGCGTTCATCGACAACCTCGAATATTACCCGCTCAAGGAAAACCAATGCCTTCAAAACCTTATGAGTAGGCCGAAGCGTTGGATTTGAGTGTGGCAGGTGATGCAAATGATCAGATCGCAAGTGCGCCATTGCCCGCTGGATCAATGAGGCTGGGCAGAAGTAGCGCGGGTTGTCGTGGGAGCGGGCTTGACCCTCGATGGGAATGGAGGGCTGGGCTTTCGAGGATACTGAAGACTGTCGCGTGCGGGCGCCCAGGTGTACGACGTTTGTTTTGAGGCGCTTACGAGATCGAGCGCCGCCCGCGCGGCGCATCGCGACGCAAGGCCGCTCCTACATCTGTTTCGGGCCAGTCAATCCTGTGCCATTACCGGGTCCGCCTTGTTGGTACGACGCGGTTTCAGTGTAGGCACCACTGGCGCCTCACCTGTCTCAAGACAGGCACCAAGGCGGGCAACCATGGCCTGACAGGTTCGGTACGTTGCAACAAATGTGGGAGCGGCCTTGCGTCGCGATGCGCCGCGCGGGCGGCGCTCGATCTCGCAGGCGCTGCAAGGCTGCCGTCGAACACCTGCCAGCCTCACGCGCCCTGTGAAAGGGCTCAGCTACTCACCCCAAACACCGCGTCACATGCTTCACCGACTGATACCCCGAAAGCCCCCAAGGCCCAAGCTCTCGGCCAATGCCGCTGCCCTTGGTCCCGCCCCACGAGGTCTCGACGAACACCGCCTGCACCGAGTTGATCCACACATGCCCGACCTCCAGCGCGTCGGCGACGCGCTCGGCGCGTTCCAGGTCGGCGGAGCAGACGGTGGCCACTAGCCCGAAGCGGCTGTCGTTAGCCTGGGCGATGGCCTCGGCCTCGGTGCTGAAGCGCCGTGCGCAGAGCACCGGGCCGAAGATTTCCTCACTCCATAGACGGCTGCTTTCGGGCACATCCACGTACAGCGTCGGGCTGACGAACCAGCCGTCGCGGTCCAGCGCCTTGCCGCCGGCCAGGCACTTCAGGCCCTCTTCGCGGGCGGTGGCGAAATAGCCGGCGACCTTGAGCCACTGCGCCTGGCTGGTCAGCGGTCCCATGTCCACTTCTTCCGCCAGCGGGTTGCCCACGCGCAATGCTTCCAGCGCCGCCTGCAAGCGCGGCAGCAGGGCGTCGGCGATGCCGTCCTGCACCAGCAGGCGCGAGGTGGCCGAGCACATCTGCCCGGCGTTCCAGGTGATGCCGGCGACGATCCACTCCACCGCCTGGTCGACATCGCAATCGTCGAACACCACGATGGCCGACTTGCCGCCCAGCTCCAGCGTCACCGGCCGGCACTGGGCGGCGGCGGCGCGCATCACCTGGCTGCCAACGCCGTTGCTGCCGGTGAACGACAGCTTGTCCAGGCCGTTGTGGCCACTCAGGGCGGCGCCGGTCTCGGCCTTGCCGCCCACGATGTTCAGCACGCCGGCCGGCAGGCCCAGCACCTCGGCGATCTGGCCGTAGGCCTGCTCGATCAGCGGGGTGACCTCGGAAGGTTTGAGCACCACGGTGCAGCCGGCCGCCAGGGCCGGGGCGAGCTTCCAGGCACTGGTCACCAGCGGGAAGTTCCACGGCACGATCAGGCCGACCACGCCCACCGGTTCCAGACGGGTGCGGGCAGTGAAGCCCGGCGCGGCCAGGGGCACGTCGCGGTTCTTCGCCGGCAGTTGCTCGGCGAGGTCTGCGTAATAGGCGAAGGTGGCGATGGCGTCGTCCAGGTCGATTTCGGCCTCATGGCGCGGCTTGCCGTTGTTGCGCATCTGCAGGGCGATCAGTTCGTCGCGGCGCTGACCCAGCTGTTCGGCGAAGCCGCGCAGGTAGGTGGCGCGCTCGGCGGCGCTGACCGTCTTCCACGATGCCAGAGCACGGCGCGCGGCGGCCACGGCCTGGTCGACCTGGGCGCTGCTGGCGGCCATCAGTTCGGCGAACGGCTGACCGTCGGACGGGTTGTGCACAACGATGCAGTCGCTGCCCTGGCCTTCGACCCAGCGGCCGTCGATGTAGTGAGGTGTGGTCATGGTCGGATTCCAGTCAGGCCATTTCGGCGGTGGTCACGGGCTTTACGGGCGTACTTTTGCAGCGCACCCAGCGCGGGCCACGGGGGCCGTACACGCCAGCGGGTTCAGGGAACAGGTTGAGCAGGATCAGGTACAGCACGGCGGCGATGCCGAGGGTCACCGGCAGGCTCAGGTCGATGCCGCCGGCCAGTTCGCCCAGCGGGCCGACGAACTGCCCGGGCAGGTTGACGAAGCACAGGCCGATGGCCGCGCTGGGGACCCACGCGCCCATGCCGCGCCAGTTCCAGCCATGGTCGAACCAGTAGTGACCGCCCTGCTGGCCACGGGTGAACACCTGCAGGTCGTCGGCGTGGTAGAAGCCGCGGCGGGTGATCAGGCCGAGGATCATGATCACCATCCACGGGCTTGTGCAGGTGATGATCAGCACGGCGAAGGTCGACACGCTCTGCACCAGGTTGAAGGTAAAGCGGCCGACGAAGATGAAGCCGATGGCCAGCACGCCGATCAGCAGGGTGGCGGCGGCGCGGCTGAGCAGGCGCGGGAACACGCTGGACATGTCCAGGCCGGTGCCATACAGCGCCGTGGTGCCGGTGGACATGCCGCCGATCACCGCGATCAGGCACACCGGCAGGAAGAACCAGCCCGGCGAGATCGCCAGCAGGCCGCCGACGTAGTTGTTGGCGGCGATGTAGTCCGGCGCCTGGCTGGCCACCAGGGTGGCGGTGCACAGGCCGAACAGGAACGGGATCAGCGTGGCGGCCTGGGCCAGGATCACCGCCAGCATGATGCGTGACTTGGCGGTTTCGCGCGGGATATAACGCGACCAGTCGCCGAGGAACGCGCCGAACGACACCGGGTTGCTCATGGCCAGGATCGCCGCGCCGACGAACGCCGCCCAGAAACCGGCCTGGCCGAGGTTGACGCTGCCGGCGTAGCCCGCGTCAAAGGGCCCGGCGAAGGCGAAGATGCCCAGCAGGAACAGCAGGCTCGAGGCCCACACCGCGATCTTGTTGACCCACAGCATGAAGCGAAAACCAAAGATGCACACCACCAGCACCAGCACCGCGAACAGGCCGTAGGCCAGGCCCAGGGTCAGGTCGGTTTCCGGCAGGCCGACCAGGCGCTTGGCGCCGCCGACCAGGGCATCGCCCGAGCTCCACACCGACAGCGAGAAGAACGCCACGGCGGTCAGCAACGACAGGAACGAGCCGACGATACGCCCGTGCACGCCGAAGTGCGCGCCGGACGATACCGCGTTGTTGGTGCCGTTGAGCGCGCCGAACAGGCCCATCGGCGCGAGGATCAGCGCGCCCACGCCGACGCCGAGCAAAATCGCCCAGACCCCGGCCTGGAATGACAGCCCGAACAGCACCGGGAAGCTGCCCAGCACGGCGGTGGCGAAGGTGTTGGCGCCGCCGAAGATCAGGCGGAACAGGTCCAGCGGGGCGGCGTCGCGTTGATCGTCGGGGATCTGTTCGACGCCATTGGTCTCGATACCGGTCGAGTGGCTCATGGTGGTGCTCCAGCGCGAATGTTGTCGGCCGTCGGGCGGCCTTGTTGTGGGTGCGATGGCAGTGCGGCAGGGCCGCTTAAGGGAATCAGGCCGGCGAGATGACCGACAGGTGCTCGTGGCAGGCCAGCCAGCGTTCCCCGTGCAAGCGGAAGACGATGGTCTCGCGCTCGTTCAGGTCGAGGGTTTCGCCGGCCACGCGCAGGCGCGTGGCTACATCGTGCATGAAGATCGCCACGTCGCCCTGCAGGCTCACCTGCGCGTTGCTGGACTCACAGCCGAGCACGGCGAATCCGTCTGCCTGCCAGCTGGCCCAGAGTTCTTCATAGGCGCGGCGTGACAGCAGCGGTTGCGGCACGGTATGGAAGAGAAAGGTGGCGTCTTCGCTGAAGTAGGCGAAGTAGCGGGCGCTGTCGTTGCTGGCGAAGGCGGCGACGAGGTCGGCGGCGGCCTGCCGTACCTGGAGTGTCTGGTCCACGGGAGTGGCCTCACGGTTTATTGTGATTGTTGGTGAAGCGATTCTGGTGGCGGTGGGCGAGGGGAAAAATCGCTGTGGGCAAATAATCAGTTCAGGAAATCGTGAACCAATGGGGTGCTGTGCTTTACCCGGGTGTTGCCACTGGCTAAGGTGTCGACAGCCTTGACGTCATCAAGCTTCACGATCATTCCCACGCTTTCAGACCCGATGGACATTCCCCATGAGCCAGTATCTGCCGCCACTGACCGTGACACCGCGCATGCTGGCGCTGGTTGCCGATATCAGCGAGCAGGTGGGTGCACTTACGGCTAATCGGGAAGTGGCGCTTACCCCGCAACTGCGCCGGGGCAACCGCATTCGTACCATCCAGGCCTCGCTGGCGATCGAAAACAATACACTGAGCGTCGAACAGGTCACTGCGGTTCTGGAAGGGAAGCGGGTACTCGGCCTGCCGCGTGAAATCCAGGAGGTGCGCAATGCCTTTGCCACCTATGAAGCGATGAGCGGCTGGCTGCCCGAGCGTCAGGCTGATCTGCTGGCTGCCCACAAGCTGCTGATGATGGGGTTGATCGATGACGCCGGTCAGTTTCGCCAAGGAGGTGTCGGCATCTATCGCGGCCAGCGCCTGTTGCACATGGCACCGCCTGCCAGTCGCTTGCAGCCACTGATGCATGACCTGCTGCGTTGGCTGGGCGCCAGTGACTGGCACCCGTTGATCAGCAGCTGCGTCTTTCATTACGAATTCGAGTTCATCCATCCTTTCGCCGATGGCAACGGGCGGATGGGGCGTCTGTGGCAGACGCTGATACTGAGCCACTGGCGCCCGGTACTCGCCTACCTGCCGGTGGAGTCGGTGATCTGTGCCCAGCAGGAGGCGTACTACGGTGCCTTGGCGGCTGCGGATCAGGCTGGCGAGGCCACGCCCTTTGTCGAGTTCATGCTCCAGGCACTGCGGCAGGCATTGGCCGAGGCGAGTGAGACCGACCAAGTAACCGACCAAGTAACCGACCAAGTAGCACGATTACTGGAGGTTCTGAAACCGGGTGTCGCGCTGCGCGCCAATGAACTGATGGAGCGCCTCGAGCTGTCTCATCGGCATACCTTCAGAGCGAACTACCTCAAACCGGCGCTGGCGGCCGGTCTGATCGAGATGACCGATCCGGCAGCCCCGCGCAGTCCGATGCAGCAATATCGTCGTACCTCACGATAGCGGCGCCCGCCTCACTGTTCTTCAGGTAGAACTCTGAGGGTTCACCCATGGGCCTACCGGCCCGCGTCTCTCCTCTCTACCGTTAGCCCTGTCGCCCGTCTGGCCCCAGGCCGCACGGGCATCTCCCACGGCCCGCCGACTGACGGTCGCTTCGTTCAGCCTGCGTTGCCTACTCTCATAGTCCCCACTGTGGATGTGTGGGGCGCGGCCAGACCGCAGCGGCCAGGATGGCCTGTTCTCCACACCTGAAGGAGAGAACGATGAGCAATTTCTCGCAAGCCGCCAACTTCGAAGGCCAGGTGCCACGCATCGACCCCGACAACGCCACCATGCTGCTGATCGACCACCAGAGCGGCCTGTTCCAGACGGTCAAGGACATGCCCATGACCGAGCTGCGGGCCAATGCCATCACCCTGGCCAAGGTCGCCAGCCTGGCGAAGATCCCGGTCATCACCACCGCCTCGGTACCCCAGGGCCCCAACGGCCCGTTGATCCCGGAAATCCACGAGGCCGCGCCACATGCGCAATACGTGGCCCGCAAGGGTGAGATCAACGCCTGGGACAATCCCGAGTTTGTCGCCGCGGTGAAGGCCACCGGGCGCAAGCAGCTGATCATCGCCGGTACCATCACCAGCGTTTGCATGGCCTTCCCCAGCATCAGCGCGGTGGCCGCCGGCTACCAGGTGTTCGCTGTCATCGATGCGTCAGGCACCTACTCCAAGATGGCCCAGGAAGTGACCCTGGCGCGGGTGGTCCAGGCCGGCGTGGTGCCGATGGACACCGCCGCCGTCTGCTCCGAGGTCCAACGCACCTGGAACCGTCCGGACGCCGCCCAGTGGGCCGAGGCCTACAGCGCGGTGTTCCCGCACTACCAACTGCTGATCGAGAGCTACACCAAGGCCCAGGCCGTCGTCACCGGTCATGAGCAACTAGACTCGCAACGCAACTGAACCTGGCTGTTCCCTATCCAAGCAAGGAGATCCACCATGGCATTCCAATACAAGCGTCTGGACAAGAACAACGCCGCAGTCCTGCTGGTCGATCACCAGACCGGTTTGCTGTCGCTGGTGCGCGATATCGACCCGGACCGGTTCAAGAACAACGTGCTGGCGCTGGCCGACCTGGCCAAATACTTCAAGCTGCCGACCATCCTCACCACCAGCTTCGAGACCGGTCCCAACGGCCCGCTGGTGCCCGAGCTCAAGGAGCAGTTCCCCGATGCGCCCTACATCGCCCGTCCCGGCAACATCAACGCCTGGGACAACGAGGACTTCGTCAAGGCGGTGAAGGCCACCGGCAAGAAGCAGCTGATCATCGCCGGCGTGGTCACCGAGGTGTGCGTGGCTTTCCCGGCGCTGTCGGCGCTGGAGGAGGGTTTCGATGTGTTCGTGGTGACCGACGCCTCCGGCACCTTCAACGAGCTGACCCGCGACTCGGCCTGGCGTCGCATGGAGGCCGCCGGCGCGCAGCTGATGACCTGGTTCGGCGTGGCCTGCGAGCTGCACCGTGACTGGCGCAACGACATCGAAGGCTTGGGCACGTTGTTCTCCAACCACATTCCCGACTACCGTAACCTGATGACCAGCTACAGCAAGCTGGCCAAGTGACGGTGTGTCCGGGCCCCGGTGCCGGGGCCCGGACCCGCCTTGTCGGTTACGAGGTAATGGATGGCTCCACTGATTGCCTATTTCAGGCTTGCCCTGCGCCCCGGACGCGATGTGCTGCTGTTCGCGCTGCGCACGGTGGTGGCGGGCCTGCTGTGCCTCTACCTGGCGTTCCTGTTCGACCTGGAACAACCGAAATGGGCGCTGATGACAGTGATCATCATCAGCCTGCCGCTGGCCGGCATGACCCTCAAGCGCAGCCTCGCGCAGGTGCTCGGCACCGTGGTCGGCGCGGCGGTGGCCGTGCTGCTGATGGCGTTGTTCGCGCAGATGCCGTACACCCTGCTGGTCAGCCTGGCGCTGTGGCTGGGGCTGTGCACCGCCGGTGGCACCTTGCTGCGCTATACCGATTCCCATGCCTTCGTGCTCAGCGGCTTTACCTCGGTGGTGGTGGCCATGCTGGCCGTACCCGAGCCCGAGGGCACCTTCATGCTGGCCGTTACACGGGTTACCGAGACCTTGCTGGCGGTGGCCTGCGTGGCCGTGGTCAGCCTGCTGACGGCCCGCCCGCAGGCGGTGGCCAACAGCTATTTCGCCAAAGTCGACAGCCTGCTGAAACTGATCGCCCAGCATGCCGCCGAGGTGATCCGCACCGAAGAGGACGAGGCCGCATTCGGTCAGCGTCAGGCCCGGTTGATCGCCGAGGTCAGCGCGCTGGAGGGGTTGCGTCGGCACCTGTACTTCGATGCCCCGCACCTGCGCAGCGGCGATGGCCTGGTGCAACTGTTCGCCAACCAGCTGGTGCTGCTGGTTTCGCGACTGCTGGTGCTGCGCCAGCAGCGTGAGCTGATCAAGGCGCACTGGGAGGGGCCGCTGCCCGCGGATATCCAGCTGCTGCGCGACGCCGAACTGGCGAGCCTGGATGCGCTGGCACGTGACGGTATGGCGCTCTCGGCAGCGGATCGCGAGGCCCTGCGCACCCTGCACAAGGGCTTCGATGACGCCGCCGACCGTGCGGAGTTTCTCAATGAGCCATTGCCCCCGCACCTGCGCGCCCTGGCCTGGGCCTTGCGCTGGGAGCAGGCGCGCCTGCTGCAGCAACTGGACGAGCTGATCGAGCTGAACGAGGCGATCCAGCAGGGCCGTCTGGCCAGTTGTCCCCAGCAGCAGGGGCGCGCCAGCGCCTTGCACCTGGACTGGCCGCTGGCGGCGATGAACGCCGTGCGCGCCTGCCTGGCCCTGTTGCTGATCGGCGGGTTGTGGATCGAGAGCGCCTGGGATGGCGCGCGTTCGGCGGTGATCCTGATGGGCGTGATGTGTTCGCTGATGGCGACCTTGCCCCGACCGCTGCTGGCCAGCCAGAACTACAACCGCGGGCTGTTGGTGGGCATGGGCTTGTCCGCGCTTTATCAGTTCGCCCTGCTGCCGCTGTTCACCGACTTCGAGATGCTTGCCCTGTGCCTGGCACCGTTGCTGTACCTGGCGGCGGTCGGCCTGGCCAACCCGATGACCGCGGGGATCGGCATGGGCATCGGTCTGATCAGCCTGCTGATGATCGGGCCGCAGAATGTCGGGGCCTATCACAGCAGCGATATCCAGTGGTTCGAGTTCGCCGGTGGCTACCTGGTGGCCGGGGTGCTGGCGATGGCCGTGTTCGCGCTGGTCTTTCCGTTCAATGCGCAGAAACGCATCGCCCGATTGTTTCGCCAGACCCGTGAGGATGTGCGCCGCCAGGTGCTCGGGAGCGGTTCGCTGGCCGGGCAGTTCGCCTTCGAGAGCCTGCTGCTTGATCGCCTGTCGGCGCTGATTGGTCTGTTGCCGGCCGCTGCGGACATGACCTCGCGCGAGCGTGTCGAGTGCGCGCTGGTATGCCCGGCGCTGGCCATCGCCCTGGGCCAGGCGCGTGCCTTGTGCAACAGTGACCTGGCGTTGCCGTCGGCGACCCGCACACGCTTGCGGGAAAGCCTGCAGGGCGTCGCCGACTTCGTCGGTGGCCAGGGCGCGGTGGCCCTTGATCCGCTGTTGCGGGAACTGGACGATCAGGCGCAGTTGCTCGATGCCTTGCATGGCACGCCAGGGCAGATGGGGCGTGACGCCTTGCGCCGACTGTTCATCCTGCGGGTGGCACTGGCGGTGGCCGGGCAGTTGCTGGCGCGTTATCGCCAGGTGCTGGAAGCTGAACGATCGCGGCTGTTGCCGGAGGTGGCCAATGCCCATTGATTTCGAGGTAGGCGGGGTCTACCTGCCGCCCATCGCCCAGGCGCTGCTGCTGGCGCTGCCGTTGTTTGTGCTGGTCGATGCCCTGTTGCGCCGGGTGGGCGTGCTGGCATTCGTCTGGCATCCGGCGCTGTTCCAGGGTGCCTTGTACACCGCGATTTGCGCGGCCTTGTTGTTGTGGATGGGAGTGAGCAGGTAGATGTCGTCGATCAAGCCACTGTTGTCGCGCAGCCTGACCCTGGTCATGCTGGCCGTTGCCATCGTGCTGGGCTGGTTGGCCTGGACGCACTATACCCAGGCGCCCTGGACCCGCGACGCACGAGTGCGGGCCGATGTGGTCACCCTGGCCGCGGAGGTCAGCGGCCGGATCGTCGCCCTGCCGGTGCGGGACAATCAGTTCGTGCACAAGGGCGACCTGCTGTTGCGCATCGACCCGGCGCGCTATGAACTGGCCGTGCTGCATGCCCGGCGCGCGGTCGAGGTGGCACGGGCAGCCTTGGGGCAGTCGCAGGCGAACATCGTTGCCAACCAGGCGTTGCTCAAGCAGCGGCGTAGCGAGGAACAGCGCCGCGGCAAGCTGCAGTCACTGTCGGCCATTTCCGCCGAGGAGTGGGAAAAGTCCAAGACTGATGTGGCTGTGGCCCAGGCCGACCTGCTGCGCGAGCAGTCCAGCCTCGGCCTGGCGCAAGCCAATGTGCAACTGGCCGAAGCCACGCTGGAACAGGCACAGCTCGACCTGCAGCGCACCGAGGTGCTGGCGCCGGTCAATGGTCATGTCACCAACCTGCTGACCCGTCAGGGCGACTTCGCGCAACCGGGTGCCGCGTTGCTGGCGCTGGTGGACAGCGATTCGTTCCATGTCAGTGGCTACTTCGAAGAGACCAAGCTGCCGCGCATCGCCGTCGGCAGCCGGGCGCGCATCGTGCTGATGAATGGCCAGGCGTTGCAGGGCACGGTGGAGAGCATCGCCTACGCCATCACCGACCGTGAGAACCAGCCGGGCAACCGTCTGCTGGCCAACGTCAACCCGAACTACACCTGGGTCAAGCTGGCCCAGCGCGTGCCGGTACGCCTGCGCCTGGAGCCCCAGGCTGCCGAGGCGCCTCCTTTGCGGGCCGGGACCACCGCCACTGTGACGATCCTCGAAGAATGACGGATGATGCAGCAGTGAGCCGTGGACGAGTGTTGCCGATGTTCGACCTGAACGACCTTTATCTCTATGCCAAGGTGGTGGAGCACGGCGGCTTCGCGCCCGCCGGGCGTATCCTTGGCCTGCCCAAGTCACGCCTCAGCCGGCGCGTGGCCAAGCTCGAAGAGCGTTTGGGCGTGCGCCTGATCCAGCGCTCCACGCGGCAGTTCCAGGTGACCGAGGTGGGGCTGGAGTATTACCGCCATTGCCTGGGCATGCTCGAGCAGGCCGTTGCCGCCGAGGATGCGGTCGAGCGCAACCGCGCCGAGCCTCGCGGCATCGTGCGCCTGGCCAGCAGCACCGCGCTGCTCGATTCGCGCCTGGCGCCGATGCTGGCGAGCTTCATGGCGCAATGCCCGGTGGTCGAGCTGCTGGTCAAGAGCTACAACCGGCGGGTGGATGTGATCGGCGAGGGTTTTGACCTGGTGCTGAGCGTGCAGCACCAGCCACTGGAAAGCAGCGAGCTGATCATGCGTCGCCTGGCCCCGAGCCGGCAGTGCCTGGTAGCCGCGCCGGGCCTGTTGGCCGAACACGGGCGGCCCATGTCGCCGGAAGGGCTTCAGGCCCTGCCGAGCCTGAACTGGGGCGCCAATGTGCAGGACGCCAGCTGGATGCTGGTCGGGCCCGCAGGCGCCGAGGTTGCCGTGCGCCATCGCCCCCGTGTGGTGTCGGACGACCTCGCGGTGCTGCGCGAGGCCGCCCTGGCCAGCGTGGGCGTGGTGCTGCTGCCCGAGGAGGCAGTGCGCGACGATCTGGCTAGCGGGCGGCTGGCGCATGTCCTCGACGACTGGGCGCCCCGGGAAGGGGAGGTGGTGGCGCTGTTCCCTTCCCGTCGCGGGTTGATGCCCGCGGTGCGCAAGCTGATCGACTACCTGGCCGATGCCTTCGAGCAGGAGCAGCAGGCCGCTACGCCGGTTCGCGCTCGCTGAAGCCAGGCACGGCAGGTGGACGCGCCGACCAGAACGCCAGGCCCGCCGCCAACGCGGTCAGCGCGGCGCCGGCCCAGGGGGTGGCCGCCAGCGTCGCCCCGGTTATCACCGCGCCGCCGATGGCCGAGCCGAGCCCGACGCCCAGGTGCATGGCCGACATGTTCAGGCTCATGCCGGCCGGGAAGGTGTCCGCGCCACGGGTCGCCAGGTAGCTCTGCACCACCGGCGAGGTGGTCCAGCTCAGCCCGCCCCAGAGCATCATCGCCGGCAGGAACAGCCAGGGCGTGCCGACGCTCAGGGGCAATACCAGCAGGCTGGCGAGATAGAGCAGTGGCGCCAGGGCGATGGAGCGACCTGCACCGAGCCGGTCGGCCATCCAGCCGCCGACATAGCCGCCCGAGACGCCGGCGATACCGAAGACGGCGAACAGGGCCGCCAGCCATTGCACGGGGATGTCGGCGACTTGGCGGGCGTAAGGCGCCAGGTAGGCGAACACCGTGAAGTGCCCGGCGATCATCAACAGCGACACGCCCTGGGCGGCCACCAGGCGGCTGTCACGCAGATGCCGCAGGTAGCTGCCCAGGGCGATGCGTTCGCTGCTCTGTAGTTGCGGCAATCCGCGCCAGGCCATCAGCAGCACTGCGATCGCCAGCAGGCTCAGGCCGGTGAACACCCCGCGCCAGCCCAGCACGTCGCATAGCAGCATTCCGGCGGGCACGCCCAGCACGAGTGAACTGCAGATACCCATGAATATCACGCCGATGGCTCGGCCACGCAGGGCCTCGGGTACCAGGCGCGTGGCCATCAGGGTGCAGGTCAGGCAGGTGAGGGCGCTGGTCGTGGCCATGCCGATGCGGGCGAGCAGCAGCGCGGTGTAGCCGGGCGCCAGGGCCGCGGCGAGGTTGCACATGGCGAACAGGGCCAGGGTGATGCAGAGCAGTCGCCGCAACGGGAAACGGGTGGTCAGCAGGGGAGAGAAGGGTGCGGCGAGGGCGAAGCTCAGGGAGAAGACCGTGGTCAGTTGTCCGGCGATCCCGAGCGGGACTTGCAGGCCATCGGCCAGGGCCGGCAGGATGCCGACCGTGATGTTTTCCGCCATGCCCGTGGCGAATGTCGCCAGGGCCAGCAGCCAGATACGCGGGCTCATGTGTTGCCTCCGATAAACGGGCCGGCCAAGGTCCGGACCCATTTGTCCCGACGGTTGACCGGCAGTGGTCAGGTCCATCGGGTTTCGAGGCAGTGCTTCGGTTATCCCGGTTCAAGCAGGAGGGATTGTAGACGGTTGTGCGCAGGCGATGAAGCCTTGGATTCTTTCAGGCTGAACAGGACTCTATGGGCTGGGAGGTCGCGCAGGGCATCATCACCTGCGGGCTTGCCCCGCGATGTGGGGCTCTGGCATCGGCTTTGCCGGCGATCGCGGGGCAAGCAGGTTCCCACGCAGTGCGGGCGCGGGTTGTAGTGCTTTTCTGCGGGCGAAAAAAAACCCGCCGAAGCGGGTTTTTTCAGGAGCGGTGCATCAGACGTTGAAGCGGAAGTGCATCACGTCACCGTCCTTGACGATGTAGTCTTTGCCTTCAAGGCGCCATTTGCCGGCTTCCTTGGCGCCGCCCTCACCCTTGAACTGGATGAAGTCGTCGTAGGCCACCACTTCGGCGCGGATGAAGCCTTTCTCGAAGTCGGTGTGGATCACGCCGGCCGCTTGCGGTGCGGTGGCGCCCACGCGCACGGTCCAGGCACGCACTTCCTGCACGCCGGCGGTGAAGTAGGTCTGCAGGTTGAGCAGCTCGTAACCGGCACGGATCACGCGGTTCAGGCCAGGCTCTTCCAGGCCCAGGGCCTCGAGGAACATGTCCTTCTCCTCGCCGTCGTCCAGCTCGGCGATCTCGGCTTCGATCTTGTTGCACACCGGTACCACCACCGCGCCTTCTTCCTCGGCGATGGCCTTGACCACGTCCAGGTGCGGGTTGTTGTCGAAGCCGTCTTCGGCGACGTTGGCGATGTACATCACCGGCTTGCTGGTCAGCAGGTGGAAGCCGCGAATCACGGCCTTCTCGTCGTCAGCCATGTTTTTCATCAGGCTGCGCGCCGGCTTGCCTTCGGTGAAGTGCGGGATCAGCTTTTCCAGGATGGCCTTCTGTGCCAGGGCGTCCTTGTCACCGCCCTTGGCGTTGCGGGCGACCTTCTGCAGTTGCTTCTCACAGCTGTCGAGGTCGGCGAAGATCAGTTCGAGGTCGATGATCTCGATGTCGCGCTTGGGGTCGACGCTGTTGGAAACGTGGATCACGTTCTCGTCTTCGAAGCAGCGCACCACGTGGGCGATGGCGTCGGTCTCGCGGATGTTGGCGAGGAACTTGTTGCCCAGGCCTTCACCCTTGGAAGCACCGGCGACCAGGCCGGCGATGTCGACGAATTCCATGGTGGTCGGCAGGATGCGGTTCGGCTTGACGATCTCGGCCAGTGCCGCCAGGCGCGCATCGGGCATCGGCACGATGCCGCTGTTCGGCTCGATGGTGCAGAAGGGGAAGTTCTCCGCCGCGATGCCGGACTTGGTCAGGGCGTTGAACAGGGTGGACTTGCCGACGTTGGGCAGGCCGACGATGCCGCAATTGAAACCCATGGGTATTCCCCTTTCGTAAAGTGTCAGGCCTTCTGGCTGTGCAGTTCGCGCATGGCCTTGGCGAAGTCGCCGGCCAGCACGTCGGGCATCACGCCGAGGGCAAAATCGATGCTGGCGTCGAGCTTCTCCTGCTCGGCGCGTGGCGCCCGGCCCAGGACGAAGTTGGAGACCAGTTTGGCGTCGCCCGGGTGGCCGATGCCGAGCCGCAGGCGGTGGAAGTCGTTCTGGTTGCCGAGCTGCGCGATGATGTCGCGCAGGCCGTTGTGCCCACCGTGGCCGCCGCCTCTCTTGAGCTTGGCGACGCCGGGAGGCAGGTCGAGTTCGTCGTGGGCCACCAGGATCGCTTCCGGCTTGATGCGGAAGAAATTGGCCAGAGCCGCCACGGACTGGCCGCTACGGTTCATGTAGGTGGTGGGGATCAACAGGCGAACATCGTTGCCCTGATGGCTGAATTTAGCCGTCAGGCCGAAATACTTTTTGTCAGCGGACAGCGAAACGCGCTGGGCGCTGGCGAGGCGTTCAACGAAAAGAGCCCCTGCGTTATGCCGGGTCTGTTCGTATTCGGGGCCGGGGTTACCCAGGCCGACGATCAACTGGATGGCGGTCACGTCAGGGGCTCTTCCTTGGAGTTGGTGGGTTACAGTGCGCGCGGCACTGTAACCCGATCAACGCCGGCGTGCGAGTGGATTACTCGGCAGCGCCTTCAGCAGCTTCAGCGGCAACGCGCGGGGCGTGGACGTTGGCAACAGCTTTGTCATCACCGTGGGCCAGAGCGACGAACTCTACGCCTTTCGGAGCTTTCAGGTCCGACAGGTGGATGATGGTGCCGACTTCGGCCTTGGACAGGTCGACTTCGATGAACTCAGGCAGGTCCTTGGCTTCGCAGGACACTTCGATCTCGGAAACGACGTGCGAGATCTCGCCGCCTTTCTTGATCGGGGCTTCTTCGCCGACGAAGTGAACTGGAACCTTGGCGGTCAGCTTCTGGCCAGCAACGACGCGAACGAAGTCGGCGTGCATGATGAAGCCTTTGGCCGGGTGACGCTGCATGGCCTTGACCACGACGTTCTGCTTGGCGCCGTCGACGTTCAGTTCGATCACGTGGCTGAAGGCAGCTTCGTTTTCGAACAGCTTGGCGATTTCCTTGGCCACGATGGTCAGGGATTGGGCTTCTTTATCGCCACCGTAGACAACGGCAGGGATGTTCAGCGAGTGACGCAGGCGGCGGCTCGCACCTTTCCCCAGGTCAGTACGCGCTTGGGCGTTCAGAATGAAATCAGTCATTTTGTTTCTCCAAAATAGCCCCCCGAGGGCGTTTGCGACCAGCGCCAGACGGGGATGGCAAAAAAGCCCCGCCCCAACACATGCTGGGGCGGGGCGCTTCATATCAACACATGTTCCGCTTAGCGGAACATCGCGCTGATCGATTCTTCGTTGCTGATGCGGCGTACCGCTTCAGCGACAACCGGTGCGATATCCAGCTGGCGGATACGGTCACAGGCCTGAGCAGCGGCGGACAGCGGAACGGTGTTGGTCACCACCAACTCGTCCAGTACCGACTTCTCGATGTTCTCGATCGCACGGCCCGACAACACAGGGTGCGTGCAATAGGCGTAGACCTTGGCGGCACCGTGTTCTTTCAGGGCCTTGGCCGCGTGGCACAGGGTGCCGGCGGTGTCGACCATGTCGTCTACCAGGATGCAGGTGCGTCCTTCGACGTCGCCGATGATGTGCATAACCTCGGAGTGGTTAGCCTTTTCGCGGCGCTTGTCGATGATCCCGAGATCGACGCCCAGGGACTTGGCAACGGCGCGAGCACGCACCACACCACCGATGTCCGGGGAAACGATCATCAGGTTCTCGAAACGCTGGTCTTCGATGTCGTCGACCAGTACGGGCGAGCCGTAGATGTTGTCGACGGGGATATCGAAGAAACCCTGGATCTGGTCAGCGTGCAGGTCGACGGTGAGTACACGGTCGATACCCACGACAGTGAGCATGTCAGCGACGACTTTGGCGCTGATGGCTACACGTGCCGAACGCGGACGGCGGTCCTGGCGGGCGTATCCGAAGTAGGGAATCACGGCGGTGATTCGCGACGCTGAGGAGCGGCGGAAGGCATCTGCCATCACGACCAGTTCCATCAGATTGTCGTTGGTTGGAGCACAGGTGGGCTGAATGATGAAGACGTCCTTACCGCGGACATTTTCATTGATTTCAGCACTGATTTCGCCGTCGGAGAATTTACCGACAGAAACATCACCCAGTGGAATATGCAGCTGACGTACGACACGCCGAGCCAGATCGGGGTTGGCATTCCCCGTGAAGACCATCATCTTGGACACGCGCAGTACCTGAAGGCTGAGGGTAACCTGGATGAGTATAAGAAATGGCAGGGGCGGCTGGATTCGAACCAACGCATGGCAGGATCAAAACCTGCTGCCTTACCGCTTGGCGACGCCCCT
Source organism: Mitsuaria sp. RG (assembly GCF_028369275.1). Taxonomy (NCBI): domain Bacteria; kingdom Pseudomonadati; phylum Pseudomonadota; class Betaproteobacteria; order Burkholderiales; family Sphaerotilaceae; genus Roseateles; species Mitsuaria sp. RG. The sequence goes on along the minus strand of NZ_JAQMYQ010000002.1, from coordinate 137,419 downwards.
GTATCTGTTGCTGCGAATTCTTATGAACTCGACTTCTTGATCAGAACTTGCAGCTTGCGATGCAACATCGAAACATTGCTTCCTTTCGCCACAAACCCTGTTTGGGTCTCTGAAAGAAGGGCCAGAACTCTATCAGCTTCGGCTTTGCTTGGGAAGGCCCCAAACACACAACTTCCAGTTCCGGTCATTCGGGCTTCGGTGAATTTACCCAGTGAAATCAGCGCATTGCGAACTTCAGGATACCGTTGCTCTACTACCGGTTGGCAGTCATTTCGACTGTTTCCCTCGGGAACGTGGCGCATCTTAAGGGGGAGGGAATCACGTGTCAACTCCGGATGCGAAAAAATTTCCGCTGTGCTGACAGACACTTGCGGCACCAGCACGACATACCAGGGTTCCTCGGGGTCGACCGGGGTCAGCTGCTCGCCGACACCCTGGGCGAAGGCCGCGTGGCCGCGGACGAACACCGGCACATCGGCGCCGAGCGACAGGCCCAGGCTTGCCAGGCGGTCTTGGTCCCAGTCCAGCTGCCACAGGTGAGCGAGCGCCAGCAGGGTGGTGGCCGCGTCCGAGCTGCCGCCGCCGATGCCGCCGCCCATGGGCAGCACCTTGTGCAGCCAGATGTCGGCGCCGAGCGGGGTGGCGGATTGTGCCTGCAGCAGGCGCGCGGCGCGGACGATCAGGTTGCTGTCGTGGGGCACGCCTTCAATTTCGGTCTGCAGGCGGATCTGGCCGTCCTCGCGCAGGGCGAAGCTCAGTTCGTCGCCGTGCTCGAGGAACTGGAACACGGTTTCCAGCTCGTGGTAGCCGTCGGCGCGGCGGCCGGTGATGTGCAGCCAGAGGTTGAGCTTGGCCGGGGCGGGCAGGGTCAGCTTGTGCATTGTCTCAGTGCCCCAGCTGGCGTGGCTGCCAGTCCTTGACCACCAGGGTCACGTCGATGTTCTCGCCGTGCAGCTTGAGGCGCTCGGGCAGCCAGTAGCCGTTCTGCTCCACGTAGCTCAGGTACTCGACCTGCCAGCCATCCTGGTGAAGGCTGGCCAGGCGGCTGTCGCCGTCGAGGGTCAGCTGGCTCTTGCTGTCCGGGGCGGGCAGGCCGCGCACCCACCAGACCAGGTGCGACACCGGCAGGCGCCAGCCCAGTTGTTCTTCCAGCAGTGCCTCGGGGTTGGCGGCCTCGTAGCGGCCCTGGTTGGCCACTTCCAGCACCACGCCGCCGGGGCGTCCGGTCAGGCGCGCCGCGCCACGACCCAGGGGGCCGGCCAGGCGGATGTCGTAGTAGTCCTGGCGTTGCAGCCAGAACAGGGTGCCGCTGCCGGAGTCGCGCGGGGCGCGGATGCCGACCTTGCCGTTGATCTGCCAGCCGTCGAGGCTGCCCAGCTGCTGTTTGTGCTCGCGCCACAGCTGCGGGTTGCCTTGGCCTTGTACGGCTTCCTTGCTGCCGAAGCCGGCGCAGCCGGCGAGCAGGGCGATGAGGGTGAAGGTGATGCAATGACGCAGGAACATGGTTTACAGGCTCTCGGATCCGGTCAGGCGCAGCAGGGTCTTGCGCAGGATGGGGCTGTCGGCCTGGGCTTCGAAGCCCTTGGCCCAGACTTGGCGGGCTTCGCGGCGCTTGCCGTTGGCCCAGAGGACTTCGCCCAGGTGGGCGGCGACTTCATGGTCGGGGAAGCGTTCGAAGGCCAGGCGCAGCTGGCGCTCGGCTTCCTCGAGGTTGCCCATGCGATAGGCCACCCAGCCCAGGCTGTCGAGCACCGCCGGGTCGTCCGGAGTGAGCTGGTGGGCCTTGTCGATCAACGTCTTGGCTTCGCTGTAGCGGGTGGTGCGGTCGGCCAGGGTGTAGCCCAGGGCGTTGAGGGCCATGGCGTTTTCCGGCTCGCGGGCAAGGATCGCGCGCAGGTCTTTCTCCATCTGCGCCAGGTCGTTGCGCTTCTCGGCGAGCATGGCGCGGGTATAGAGCAGGTTGAGGTCGTCCGGGTAGCGCTTGATCGCCTGCGCCAACACTAGACCGGCCTGGGCCTCCTTGCCGTTGTTGCCCAGGCTTTCGGCTTCGATCAGGTACAGCTGGATGGCGTAGTCCGGCTGCGCCTCGCGGGCTTCGGCGAGTATCCGCGAGGCTTCGGCGCTGCGGCCGTTGGCGATGAGGATATCGGCCTGGCGCAGTTGCGCCGGCAGGTAGTCCGGGCCGGGGCCGACCAGGGCGTATTCGCGCAGGGCGGCGGCCGGCTGGCTGCGCTCCTCGCGGATGCGGCCCAGGTTGAGGTGGGCGGCGTCGACGTTGGCGTCACGCTCGACCAGCTCCTGCAGGTAGCCTTCGGCTTCGTCCCAGTGTTTGGTTTCCAGGCACACCAGGGCCAGCGAGTAGCGGATCTCGTCGTCTTCGGGGTATTGCTGCAGCAGGCTTTCGAACTCGGCCTTGGCGTCGTCGATGCGGTCCTGCTCGACCAGGGTGCGGGCGTAGGTCAGGCGCAGGCGCTTGTCCTCGGGGTTGTCGCGGATCGCCCCACGCAGCAGTGGCAGGGCCTCCGGGCCACGGTCCATGGCTTGCAGCAGACGGGCGCGCAGCAGCACCGGGGCGATTTCGCCGTTCTTCGGCGGATGGGCCTCGAGCAGGTCGAGGGCCTGTTGCGGCTTGTCGTCCTGGTTCAGCAGCAGGGCCTTGCCGAACACCAGCTGGCCGTTGTCGGGGTATTTCACCAGCAGGCGGTCGAAGCTCTGCATCAGGCCGTCACGGGTGCTCTGGTCGGTCTCGGCGGCCGCCAGGGCGAGGAAATCGAAGTGGGTGTCGCCCTGGCCCTGCAGCACCTTTTCCATATAGGTCATGGAGTCGTCGTAGCGTCCGGCGCGGGCCAGCTGGATGGCCGCGGCGCGCTGGGCGTCGAGGTTCTGTGGGTCGTTGCGTGCCCAGATCAGCGCGGTGTCCAGGGCAGGCTCGTCGGCGCCGAGGTATTCGGCGATGCGATAGGCGCGCTCGGAGACGGCCGGATCCTGGGTCTTTTCGGCCTGGTCGACGTAGTTGGCCAGGGCGATGTCGAAGCGGTTGCGCTGGCCGGCCAGCTCAGCCACCAGCAGGCTGTACAGGGTCTCCTGCTTGAACGATCCGTACACCACGGGCTTTTCCGCGCTCTTGCCGGCGTCGACGGCGGGCGACTGGGCGTCCGTCTTCGGGGCCAGGCTCTGGCAGCCTTGAAGCAGGGCGAGGGCAAGCAGCAATGCGTAGGATTTGTTCATAGAGGCTTATTAAAGAGGCTAAACCGGCGGTCGGAGCATGATGACACAAGCGTGAGGGCAAACCCACCTGCGAAGGTCGTGGTGTGAAGCGGTGCTTCGGAGTATAGGGACAATGAGCCGGGGCGGTGGTTCGCAACCACTCACGGCATCCTGCCCTTGCCCTTGCCCTTGCCCTTGCCCTTGCCCTTGCCGTTGCCGTTGTTTTTGCTTTTGCTTCTAAGCGCGCGGTAGTTCAGGCAACACCAATTGCGACTTCAGGAGGCCGAACGCAGGTCTTGCGGAGGGAGGTGACGGGCATGGATGCCCGTCAAGCGCTGCGCCCCAGGATGGGGCGTTCAGCGCGGTCCTCCCGGGAGCAAGACCGGAGTGAGGGGACCCCGGAGCGAAGCGTAGGGGCCGGATGAACGGAGCGGGGCGGTTTTGCCTACTTTTGCCAAGACAAAAGTAGGCCGCCGTAAGGGCGGAAAGGTGACTATGCGTCGCCATCGCCAATGAATGAGCGTATAACTTTCAAAACCCACGCTCTGAAAGTCAAAGTCAAAGTCAAAATCGGTCGGCGCGGGTTTCTACAAGTGCAAGCGCATTCATTTACGATGTCGACGCATAGTCACCTTTTCGCCCTTACGGCGAGTCACTTTTTGTCAAACGCGACAAAAAGTAACCAAAAAACGCTGCGCTCCATTCATCCGGCCCTCCGCTGCGCTCCGGGTCCCCTCACTCCGGCCTTGCTCCCGGGAGGACCGCGCTGCAGGGCCCATCCTGGGCCCCAGCGCTTGACGGGCATCCATGCCCGTCACCTCCCTTCGCAAGACCTGCGTTCGGCCTCCTGAAGTCGCGAAGGTACGGGCGGCGCCTGGGCTGGCGCAGCTGTCGCTAGCTGGGTATGGCGCTAGACTCTCGATCGGCAACGGCAACGGCAACGGCAACGGCAACGGCAACGGCAGGGAAGGGTGATGGTGCGGGGCGATAGGCACGCACCATCGCCACAATAGCGAACGGTGGTTGTTCTAAAACCTGCGAAGTAGGACAATTATCGGCTTCACGTCCCAACCAGCGACCTTGCATGGCCTTTCTTGCACTTGGTATCAACCATAAGACTGCCTCGGTAGACGTACGCGAGCGCGTGGCGTTTACGCCCGAGCAGCTGGTCGATGCCCTGCAGCAGCTCTGCCGACTGACCGCCAGCCGCGAGGCGGCGATCCTGTCCACCTGCAACCGCAGCGAGCTTTATATAGAGCAGGACCACCTTGCCGCCGACGCCGTGCTGCAATGGCTGGCCGACTACCACCAGCTGAGCCTCGACGAACTGCGCGCCAGCGCCTATGTCCACGAGGAACACGACGCGGTCCGGCACATGATGCGCGTGGCCTCCGGCCTCGACTCGCTGGTGCTCGGCGAGCCGCAGATCCTCGGCCAGATGAAGTCAGCTTATGCCGTGGCCCGTGAGGCCGGCACCGTCGGGCCGCTGCTCGGGCGCCTGTTCCAGGCCACCTTCAGCGCCGCCAAGCAGGTGCGCACCGACACCGCCATCGGCGAGAACCCGGTGTCGGTGGCGTTCGCCGCGGTCAGCCTGGCCAGGCAGATCTTCTCCGACCTGGGCCGCAGCCAGGCGCTGCTGATCGGTGCCGGCGAGACCATCACCCTGGTCGCCCGCCACCTGCACGAGCAGGGCGTGCGCCGCATCGTCGTGGCCAACCGCACCCTCGAGCGTGCCAGCATCCTCGCCGAGCAGTTCGGCGCCCATGCCGTGCTGCTCTCGGACATCCCGCAGGAACTGGCCAACAGCGACATCGTCATCAGCTCCACCGCCAGCCAACTGCCGATCCTCGGCAAGGGCGCGGTGGAGAGCGCGCTGAAGCAGCGCCGGCACAAGCCGATCTTCATGGTCGACATCGCCGTGCCGCGTGACATCGAGCCGCAGGTGGGCGAGCTGGACGACGTTTACCTCTATACCGTCGACGACCTGCATGACGTGGTCGCGGAAAACCTCAAGAGCCGCCAGGGCGCGGCCCAGGCCGCCGAAGAGCTGGTCTCGGCCGGCGCCGACGACTTCATGGTGCGCCTGCGCGAACTGGCGGCGGTGGATGTGCTCAAGGCCTACCGCCAGCAGAGCGAGCGCCTGCGCGACGAAGAACTGCAAAAGGCCCTGCGCCTGCTCGGCAACGGCGGCAACCCCGAGGATGTGCTCATGCAGCTGGCCCGGGGCCTGACCAACAAACTCTTGCACGCGCCCAGCGTGCAGCTGAAAAAGCTCTCCGCCGAAGGCCGCCTCGATGCGCTGGCCATGGCCCAGGAACTCTTCGCCCTCCACGAGGGCTCGACGGACAAATCCCCGCAATGAAAGCGTCGCTGCTGAACAAACTGGACACGCTCCAGGATCGCTTCGAGGAACTCACCGCGCTGCTTGGTGACGCCGAAGTCATTTCCGACCAGACGCGCTTTCGCGCCTACTCCCGCGAGTACGCCGAAGTCGAGCCGGTGATCGGCGCCTATAAAGACTGGCGCAAGGTCCAGGACGATCTCGAGGGCGCCCAGGCGCTGCTCAAGGATGCCGACCCCGACCTGCGCGAGATGGCCGTGGAGGAGGTGCGCGAGGCCAAGGAGCAGTTGGTGGGCCTGGAGTCGCAGCTGCAGCGCATGCTGTTGCCCAAGGATCCCAACGACGGGCGCAACGTGTTCCTGGAAATCCGCGCCGGCACCGGCGGTGACGAGGCGGCGATCTTCTCCGGCGACCTGTTCCGCATGTACTCGCGCTACGCCGAGAAACGCGGCTGGCGCCTGGAGATCCTCTCCGAGAACGAAGGCGAGCACGGCGGCTACAAGGAAATCATCGCCCGGGTCGAAGGCGACAGCGTGTACGGCAAGCTGAAGTTCGAGTCCGGCGCGCACCGTGTGCAGCGGGTCCCGGAAACCGAATCGCAAGGCCGTATCCACACCTCGGCCTGCACCGTGGCGGTATTGCCCGAGCCCGACGAGCAGGTGGCGATCGAGATCAACCCGGCCGACCTGCGCGTGGACACCTACCGCGCCTCCGGCGCCGGCGGCCAGCACGTCAACAAGACCGACTCGGCGATCCGCATCACCCACTTGCCCACCGGCATCGTGGTCGAGTGCCAGGAAGAGCGCTCGCAGCACAAGAACCGTGCCCGCGCCATGTCCTGGCTGTCGGCCAAGCTCAACGACATGCAGACCAGCGCCGCGCAGAACGCCATCGCCAGCGAGCGCAAACTGCTGGTGGGTTCAGGCGATCGCTCCGAGCGCATCCGCACCTACAACTATCCACAGGGCCGGGTCACCGACCACCGTATCAACCTCACCCTCTACTCCCTCGACGATATCCTCGCCGGCGGTGTAGACGCGGTGATCGAGCCGTTGCTGGCCGAATACCAGGCCGATCAGCTGGCCGCCCTGGGGGATTGAATGACCATCATCGCCAGCCTGCTGCGCAACGCGCAGTTGCCGGACTCGCCGACCGAACGGCTGGACGCCGAGCTGCTCCTGGCCGCGGCCCTGGGCAAGTCGCGCAGCTTCCTGCACACCTGGCCCGAGCGCATCGTCAGCAGCGAGGCGGCGCAGGTGTTCGCCAGCTACCTCGAACGGCGTCGCGCCGGTGAGCCGGTGGCCTATATCCTCGGCCAACAGGGGTTCTGGAAGCTGGACCTGGAAGTTGCGCCACACACGCTGATTCCGCGTCCGGACACCGAGCTGCTGGTGGAAACCGCCCTTGAGCTCGTGCCACCCATGCCTGCCCGAGTACTCGATCTGGGCACCGGCACCGGGGCTATCGCCCTGGCCCTGGCCAGTGAGCGTCCGGGGTGGCAGGTCACGGCGGTGGACCGTATCGACGAGGCCGTGGCCTTGGCCGAGCGCAACCGCCAGCGCCTGGGCCTGGGCAATGTCCAGGTGCGCGCCAGCCATTGGTTCGACGCTCTCTCGGGTGACCAATTTGACCTGATCCTCAGCAACCCGCCCTATATTCGCGCCGCTGATCCGCACCTGGTGGCCGGTGACGTGCGCTTCGAACCCAGCAGTGCCCTGGTGGCCGGCGAAGACGGGCTGGACGACCTGCGGGTGATCGTCGCCCAGGCCCCGGCGCACCTGCTGCCCGGAGGTTGGCTGCTGCTCGAGCACGGCTATGACCAGGCGCCCGCCGTACGTGACCTGCTGGCGGCGGCCGGCTTCATCGACGTCGTCAGCTGCGTCGACCTGGGCGGCCACGAACGCATCAGCCTGGGGCGCCTGCCATGCTGAGCGACCAGGAGCTGTTGCGCTACAGCCGGCAGATCCTCCTGTCGCAGGTGGATATCGACGGCCAGTTGCGTCTGAAACACGGCAAGGCCCTGGTGATAGGCCTGGGCGGGCTGGGCTCGCCGGTGGCGCTGTACCTCGCCGCAGCGGGTGTCGGTGAGCTGCACCTGGCCGATTTCGACACCGTCGACCTGACCAACCTGCAACGCCAGGTGATCCACGACAGCGACAGCGTCGGCATGAGCAAGGTCGATTCAGCCATCAAGCGTCTGCGGGCGATCAACCCGGAAATCAGCCTGGTCGCCCATCGCCGGGCGCTGGACGAGGATTCGCTGGCCGCCGCGGTGGCGGCGGTCGATGTAGTGCTCGACTGCTCCGACAACTTCGGCACCCGCGAGGCGGTCAATGCCGCCTGTGTGGCTGCGGGCAAGCCGTTGGTCAGCGGCGCGGCGATCCGCCTCGAGGGCCAGTTGTCGGTGTTCGACACCCGCCGCGATACCAGCCCCTGCTACCACTGCCTGTATGGCCATGGCAGCGAGGCCGAGCTGACCTGCAGCGAGGCCGGTGTGATCGGTCCGCTGGTGGGGCTGGTCGGCAGCCTGCAGGCACTGGAAGCGCTGAAGTTGCTGGTCGGTTTCGGCGAGCCGCTGGTCGGCCGCCTGCTGCTGATCGACGCCCTGAGTACCCGCATGCGCGAGCTGCGGGTCAAGCGCGACCCCGCCTGCGCGGTGTGCGCGACTCGCCATGGCTGAGCGCTCGGCGCCGGTGGGCGTGATGGATTCCGGGGTCGGCGGGTTGTCGGTGCTGGCCGAGATCCAGCGCCTGCTGCCCAACGAGTCGCTGCTCTACCTGGCCGACAGTGGCCACGTGCCCTATGGCGAGAAGTCCCCGGACTACATTCGCCAGCGTCTGCGGCTGATCGCCAGGTTCTACCATGAGCAGGGCGCCAAGGCCTTGGTCCTGGCCTGTAACACGGCCACGGTGGCGGCGGTGGCCGACCTGCGCGAGCTCTATCCGGACTGGCCGCTGGTGGGCATGGAGCCTGCGGTCAAGCCGGCGGCCGCGGCAACCCGCTCCGGCGTGGTCGGTGTGCTGGCCACCACCGGTACCCTGCAGAGCGCCAAGTTCGCTGCCTTGCTTGACCGCTTCGCCAACGATGTGCGGGTGATTACTCAGCCGTGCCCTGGGCTGGTGGAGCGTATCGAGGCAGGGGATCTGGTCAGCGAGCAACTGCGCCAGTTGCTGTCGGGCTATGTAAAACCTTTGCTGGCGGCCGGTTGCGACACCCTGATCCTGGGCTGCACCCACTACCCGTTCCTGCGCCCCATGCTGGCCGAGATGGTGCCGGCGGATGTGGCGATCATCGACACCGGCGCTGCCGTGGCGCGCCAACTGCAACGCCTGCTGGACGCTCGCGGGCTGCTCAGTGACGGACCGGCGCGGGCGACGGCGTTCTGGAGCAGCGGCGAGCCGGACAACTTGCAGAATGTCCTGCCGCTATTGTGGAACCAGTCCGGCAGCGTGCAGCGCTTCCTGCCATGAAACGCAGGTTCAACTGCTTTTCGGCAGCGGCCACAGTTCGCCTGGGTTGAGCACCTCCAGTACCAGCTCGGGTTGGCGCTCATCCAGGCCCGCCAGCAACTCCTGCGCTGCGCTTTGCGCCGTCCAGGGCTCCGGAATGGCCTGTACCGAGGTCACCGGGGTCTTCAGCGACTGAGGCGCCACCACGGTCAGGTCGATGCCTAGTGTGCTCAGGGTGTTGCGTTGTTCGCTCAGCCATGTCGGCAGGCTGTTGCCGCCATTGAGCGGCTGGTTCGGTTCGAACAGCTGCAATGCCGAGTAGCGACTGAGAATGGCCATGACCTGCGGCCTCTGGCCCTTGGCCAACAACGGCAGCGCGGCGTTCAGGCACTGGTGCGTGGCCTGCAGGTTGCTGCTGACGATCTGCTCGAACAGGTCTGCATGCGCCATATTGTCCGGCAGATAGTCGCAGCTCCCGGCATTTACCAGCAGACAATCCAGCGCGCCCCAAGTGGCCTTAAGCCGCTGACCGGCATCCTGCAAGGGGCCGAAAAGCCGCAGCAAGCGTGTGCCGTGACGCTCCCCCAAGGTGTCGAGTTCCTGGCTATCCCTGCCACTGGCGGCCACCGTGTGCCCTTGTGCGAGCAACTGTTCCACCAAGGCCAGGCCGAGTCCGTGGCTGGCTCCTGTAATCCAGAAACGACGTGTCATGCTCTATGCCCCCTGATCCTGCCAGCTGGTCAAGCTTTTGAAGGCTTCCAATGCGCGTTGGCGACTACTATCGAGATCGACTATCGGGCCCGAGTAATTATTAGTAGCAAATAGGTCGGCGGATTTCACGGGGTAGTGAATTGATTTATCGTCCTTTCCTTCCAGTTCAGGCAACCACCGGCGGATGAACAATCCGTTCGGATCGAAGCGCTGCGACTGTGTGATGGGGTTGAAGATCCGAAAATAGGGCACGGCGTCGGTGCCGGTCGAGGCGCTCCATTGCCAGCCACCGTTGTTGGCGGCCAGATCACCGTCTATCAGGTGACGCATGAAATGCCGTTCGCCGTGCCGCCAGTCGATCAGCAGGTTCTTGCTGAGGAACATGGCGACGATCATGCGCAGGCGGTTGTGCATCCAGCCGGTGTGCAGCAACTGGCGCATGGCGGCATCGATGATGGGGAAGCCGGTGCGGCCGTCCTTCCAGGCCTGCAGGTCGGCGGGCGCGTCGCGCCAGGGCAGTGCTTCTGTATGCAGGCGGAAGGCGCGGTGCCGGGAGACCCGGGGGTAGCCCACCAGTGTGTGCTTGTAGAACTCGCGCCACAGCAGTTCGTTGACCCAGGTCTGCACGCCGACGCTGCCACTGTCGAACTCGCCCCGGTTGCTGGCCAGTGCCGCGTGCAGGCACTGGCGCGGCGAGACCACGCCAGCGGCGAGGTAGGGGGACAACTGGCTGGTGCCGGCCCTGGCAGGCAGGTCGCGCAGTTGTGCGTAGTCATCGATGGTTTCGTCGACGAAGCGCTGTAACCGCCGCCTGCCTTCATCCTCGCCTGCCGGCCAATGCTGGCGTAGGGCTTCGCCAGGGGGCTCGAAGCCTTCGATCTGCAGGGGGATGGCGTCGCTGCGGATCCCGAGGGCTTGCTGGCGTTTCACCGAATGGGCAAGGGGGGGCAGGCTGCGGTGCAGGTGCTCCAGGCAGACCCGCTTGAACTGGCCGAACACCTGGAAGTACTGGCCGGTGCGGGTCAGCACGCTGCCGGGCCTGAACAGCAGCTGGTCGAGGTGGCCGGTGGCGGTGATTCCGGCTTGCTGCAATGCGTCATGGGTTGCCTGGTCCCGCCGGGCCTCGTTGATGCCGTATTCGTCGTTCCAGTGCACGGCCTCGATGCCGTGCTGGCGACAGACCTCGAGCACGCACTCCGGGACACCCGCCCAGCTGTCTGTCGTGCGAACCAGCAACGGAATGTTCAGCGCCGCCAGCGACTGTTGCAGCAATCGCAGGTTGCGCAGCCAGAAATCGACCTTGCACGGCGCATCGTCGTGGGCCTGCCACTGGCCGGGGCTGGCGATCCAGAGGGCCACGGTCGGGCCACGCTGGCAGGCGGCCGCGAGGGCGGTATTGTCATCGATGCGCAGGTCGCTGCGCAGCCAGATCAATTGCATGGGTTGCAGGCTCAAGGTCGAGGTTGTTGAAGGCAGCGCAAGGCGGTAAGCGGGCTGTCGAACAAGTGCAGGTCAGGCAGCGACAGTGCATGCAGTTCCGTCTCATGCAGGCTGACGGTGCTACCACCCAGCAGTTTCAGTGTGTTGACGTCCTTCAATGCGCGGCCCAGCGCGGCGAGGTCGGGGCGACGGCCGAGGTGCAGCAGCAGCGCTCGTGGTTGCAGGTGCTCCACGGCCAGGCGCAGTTGACGGGGCTCGACCGACCACTCGAGGATCTCCAGTGGGTAGCCGTTGCTGCTCAGCAGCCAGGCGCAAAGCCAGAACTCGGCATCGAAGGGGGAATCATCGGAGCGGGCGAGCAGCACGCAGGGGCCGCCAAGCGAGTGGCTGTCGTGATAAACCCGCGCCCCCAGCTTGCTGCGCAGCCAGCCCTGAAGGAACACCTGTTCCAGTCGCGCGTCGAAATGCGTTTGCCAGCGTTGTTCGAGGGCTTCGAGCAGCGGCAGCAGCAGGCGTTCGCACACGGTTACGGCGGGGTAGAGGGCCATGACCTGGTTGATCAACTGGTCCAGCGGACGCTGGGCAAGGCGGGCGATGGCCGCGATCAACTGCTCGATCCGTGCGCCCCATTCGCCCTGGATCGGCGCCGTGGCGTGCGCGGCATTGTCCAGCAGCTCGCGCACCTGGCTCACCGCGGCGCCACGCTCCAGCCAGCGCAGCACGGCCTGGACCCGCTGCACCTGGTCCTGTGGATAAAGGCGATGGCCCTTGGGCGTGCGCTGTGGCTTGATCAGGCCGTACCGGCGCTCCCAGGCGCGCAGGGTGACCGGATTGACGCCGGTCAGGCGGGCCACTTCGCCGATGGGCAGCAATGGGTCAGATGGCATTGCGCAGTCCGAGGTCTTCCGGATGGGGTTGCAGGTAGGCCTGTTGCAGCAGATAAGGATCGGGATGGTGGCGCAGGTGGTGCTTGAGCAGGGTCAAGGGTACGACCAGGGGCACCACGCCTTGCTGGTATTGGCCGATGACCTGCTGCAGCTCGGCCTTGTCCGCCTGGCCCAGGTCGTTGCGCAGGTAGCCGCTCAGGTGCTGCAGTACGTTGCCATGGGTGCCGCGACTGGCGCAGCGGCGCAGTGCCTGCATCAACTGGCTGAAGTAGCGCGGGCCGAGCTGCGCCGGGTCGTCGTCGCGGCTCATGTTGCCGAGCAGGCGGCCAAGGCTGCGGTACGCCTGGGGATTGTGCGCCATCAGCAGGTACTTGTAGCGGGCATGGAAGCGGATCAGCGCACCGCGGCTCAGGCCCTGGCGCAGCAGTTGCCGCCAGTCGGCGTAGGCGTAGACGCGGGTAATGAAGTTTTCCCGCAGCACCGGGTCGTGCAGGCGGCCTTCCTCCTCGACCGGCAGGTCCGGGCGCCGCTCGCAGAATGCCGCGGCGTAGGCGCCCCGGCCACCCTGGCGGGCCGGGCGGCCGTCTTCCTGGTAGACCTTGACCCGTTCAAGGCCGCAGGACGGTGACTTCTGCATGAAGATGTAGCCACAGATATCGTCGAGTTCGTCGGCCATTTGTTCGCCGTAGGCACGCAGCGGGCCGGCAAAATCAGTGGCGCTGTTGCGCGTGCCGGTGACGGCGGGGTGGTCCGGGTCCCCCACCAGGCGGATGGGTTCACGGGGCGTGCCCAGGCCGATGGCGACCTCGGGGCACAGCGGTACCCAGTCGAAATGCTTTTCGAGCAGTTCCAGACAGAGGCTGGAAGCTTTGTGGCCGGCGTTGTAGCGCACGTTGAGGCCGGTCAGGCAGGCGCTGATGGCCAGGCGTGGCTTGCCGCTGGGCGGTGAAGCGTTCATCGCGGTCTCCGGAATGACTTGTACAGGCTGCACGGTTTGTACAAGTCTATTCCAGCACAGATAAAAACTTATACAAGTAGAATTTTTTGTATAAGTTTTTCCGTCGATTATTCCAGATGCTCCAGCAGCCGTCGGGCGGCTTCCTGGCCACTGAGCCAGGCCCCTTCGACCCGGCCGGACAGGCACCAGTCGCCACAGGCGTACAGGCCCAGGTCGGCATCGGCCAGCGTGCCCCATTCATGATTGACTGCAGGACGGGCGTACAGCCAGCGGTGGGCCAGGGCGAAGGTCGGCGCGGGGACTATGCAGCCGACCAGCTCGGCAAACTCACCCCACAGCTGCTCGATCACTTGCTCCTTGGGCAGGTCGATATGCTGCTTGCTCCAGCTGGAGGTGGCATGCAGCACCCAGGTGTCGAGATGCTCGTCGCGGCCTGGTTTGCTCCGATTGCGGGCCAGCCAGTCGAGCGGATTGTCCTGCACGAAGCAGCCCTGCATGGGGGTGTCGAGCGGTGTCTGGAAGCCCAGGGCGATGGCCCAGGTCGGTTCCATCTGCACCCCGGCGGCGACCGCCGCGAGTTTGGGGGCGGCCGTCAACAGCGCGGTGGCCTGAGGCGCCGGCACGGCGATCACCACCTGGCTGAACGGTCCGTGGCTGCAGCCCTCGGTGTCCTGCAGGTGCCAGTACTGTTTGCCGCGAAACACCTCGGCGATGCGGCAGCCGAAGTTCACCGTGACATCCTTGAGCAGGCCGCGGGTGATGGCGCTCATGCGTGGTACGCCGACCCAGCGGATCTGTTCATCAGGGGAGGGGGTCAGTTCACCATCGCGGTAGTTGTACAGCTGCGGCTTCCACTGCTGCGCCCAGCCGTTCGCCACCCAGTGCTGGACCTGCTCGACGAAGCGCCGGTCGCGGGCGGTGAAGTACTGGGCACCGAGGTCCAGGGCGCCGGCGTCGCTGCGCTTGCTGGCCATGCGGCCACCGCTGCCGTGGCCCTTGTCGAACAGGTGGACGGTCTGCCCGGCTTTCTGCAGGGCCTGGGCGGCGGACAGGCCGGCGATTCCGGCACCGATGATGGCAATAGGTACTGTCATGATGGCCTCTTCGAACCTAGCTATACGCAGCCTACGCTGCCAGGCAAACCTGTACAATGCACAATGTTTGTATAAGGTTATTCCGCTCGATAGGCAGGTTGGCCTATGTTTATCCGAGAGCGTTCGGTCAAAAAAGTGCCTTGATCTTAAAAATAGACCACGGCCGCCAAGTGCGAGGACACAACCATGCATATATTGCTGACCGGCGGTACCGGTTTGATTGGCCAACACCTGTGCCAGTTGTGGCGCCAGCAAGGGCATCGCCTGACGGTCTGGAGCCGGCGCCCCGAACAGGTGGCGAAAATCTGCGGCAGCGGCGTTCGCGGTGTGGCCCGGCTGGAAGACATTGCCGATGACGACGACGTGGATGCGGTGGTCAACCTGGCCGGCGCACCGATCGCCGACCGGCCCTGGACCGCGGCGCGACGCAACCTGCTCTGGGCCAGCCGGGTGACCCTCACCGAGCAGTTGCTGGCCTGGCTGGAGCGCCGCGAGCGCCGCCCGCAGGTGTTGATTTCCGGCTCGGCGGTGGGTTGGTACGGCGATGGCGGCGAGCGAGAACTCACCGAGGCTTCGCCGCCGGTGAAGGAGGACTTCGCCAGCCAGTTGTGCATCGCCTGGGAGGAAACCGCCCAGCGCGCCCAGGTCCTGGGGATCCGCGTGGTGCTGGTGCGCACTGGCCTGGTGCTGGCTGCCGATGGCGGCTTTTTGTCGCGCCTGCGCCTGCCGTACAAGCTGGGCCTGGGCGGGCCGTTGGGCGATGGTCGGCAGTGGATGCCCTGGGTGCATATCGACGACCAAATCGGCCTGATTGATTTTCTCTTGCAGCACAACGAAGCCAGCGGTCCCTATAATGCCTGCGCGCCGGAGCCGGTGCGCAACCGCGAGTTCGCCAAGCGCCTGGGCCGCATCCTGCATCGTCCGGCGTTCATGCCGATGCCGGCGCTGTTGCTCAAGGCCGGGCTCGGCGAGTTGTCGACGCTGCTGCTCGGTGGCCAGCGCGCGCGCCCGGTGCGCCTGCTGGCGGCGGGCTACACGTTCCGTTTCAACGATCTGCAATCGGCCCTGGACAACCTGTCCAGCCGCCTCTGACATAGGACGCTGCATGACCGATCACGCCCTGCTGCTGGTCAACCTGGGTTCGCCGGCCTCCACCTCGGTGGCCGACGTGCGCCGTTACCTCAACCAGTTCCTCATGGACCCGTACGTGATCGATCTGCCCTGGCCGGTGCGGCGGTTGCTGGTGTCGCTGATCCTGATCAAGCGCCCCGAACAGTCGGCCCATGCCTACGCCTCGATCTGGTGGGACGAGGGCTCGCCGCTGGTGGTGCTGACCCGCCGTCTGCAGCAGGCGATGACCGCCCATTGGCCCCATGGGCCGGTGGAGATCGCCATGCGCTACGGACAACCGGCGCTGCCGGAGGTCCTGGAGCGCCTGGCCGCGCAAGGTGTGCGCAAGGTAACGCTGGCGCCGCTTTATCCACAATTCGCCGACAGCACCGTGACCACGGTCGTGGAGTTGGCGAAGCAGACCATTGCCGAGCGCAAGCTGCCCTTGCAGACTCGCATTCTGCAGCCGTTCTACGACCACCCTGAGTACATCGATGCCCTGGTGGCCAGCGCCCGCCCGTACCTGGAACAGGATTACGATCACCTGCTGCTGAGCTTCCATGGTTTGCCCGAGCGGCACCTGAAAAAGCTCGACCCCACCGGCAACCACGACTTCCAGGCCGCCGACTGTTGCAAGGACGCCAGCGCCGAGATGCGTGCGGTGTGCTATCGCGGCCAGTGCCTGGCCACGGCCAGGGCATTCGCCGAGAAGATGGGCATCCCGGACGGCAAGTGGTCGGTGTCGTTCCAGTCGCGCCTGGGCCGGGCCAAGTGGATCGAGCCCTACACCGAGACGCGCCTGGACGAGCTGGGCAAGGCGGGGGTGAAGAAGCTGCTGGTGATGTGCCCGGCGTTCGTCGCCGATTGCATCGAGACGCTGGAGGAGATCGGCGATCGGGGCAAGGAGCAGTTCATCGAGGCGGGCGGGAAGGAGCTGGTGCTGGTGCCGTGCCTGAATGATCACCCGGAGTGGGTGAGGGTGTTGGCGGGGATGTGCGAGAAGGCTTGAGGCCTGGGTTGACCAGGCCGGCCTCTTCGCGGGTAAACCCGCTCCCACAGGTTCGGTGAGAGTCCTGTGGGAGCGGGTTTACCCGCGAAGAGGCCAGGTCAGTCTAGCGCCGGATCAAGGCAACTGATCATCCAGCTTCTTGTTCTTCCAGCCATCGTTGCCCGGCAGGATCAGGTTCAGGGCAATCGCCACCACGGCGCACAGGGCGATGCCCTTCAGGCCCCAGTCGTCCGGGCCGTCGCCGCTGCCGATCAGCACGCCGCCGATACCGAATACCAGGGTCACCGAAACGATCACCAGGTTGCGCGCCTCGGCCAGGTCGATCTTGTGGCGGATCATGGTGTTCATGCCCACCGCCGCGATCGAACCGAACAGCAGGCAGAGAATGCCGCCCATCACCGGAACCGGAATGCTCTGCAGCAGCGCGCCGAACTTGCCGATGAAGGCCAGGGTGATGGCGAATACCGCCGCCCAGGTCATGATCTTCGGGTTGTAGTTCTTGGTCAGCATCACCGCGCCGGTTACTTCGGCGTAGGTGGTGTTGGGCGGGCCGCCGAACAGACCGGCTGCCGTGGTAGCCAGGCCGTCACCCAGCAGCGTGCGGTGCAGGCCGGGCTTTTTCAGGTAGTCGCGGCCGGTCACGCTGCCCACCGCAATCACCCCGCCGATGTGTTCGATCGCCGGGGCCAGGGCCACGGGCACGATGAACAGGATGGCCTGCCAGTTGAAGGCCGGCGCGGTGAAATTGGGCAGTTCCAGCCAAGGGGCCGCAGCGATCTTGGCGGTGTCGACCACGCCGAAGGCAAACGACAAGGCGAAGCCCACCAGCACGCCGGAAATGATCGGCACCAGGCGGAAGATGCCCTTGCCGAACACGGCGACGACCAGCGTGGTCAGCAGTGCCGGCATGGAGATCAGCATGGCGGTCTTGTACGGCATCAGCGCAGCGCCATCACCACCCTTGCCCATGGCCATGTTGGCGGCGATCGGTGCCATGGCCAGGCCGATGGAAATGATCACCGGGCCGATCACCACCGGCGGCAGCATGCGGTCGATGAAACCGGTGCCCTTGATCTTCACCATCAGGCCCATGAAGGTGTACACGAAGCCTGCGGCCATCACGCCGCCCATGGTCTCGGCCAGGCCGAACTGGCCCTTGGCGAGGATGATCGGGGTGATGAAGGCGAAGCTCGAGGCCAGGAATACCGGGACCTGACGGCCCGTGACCAGCTGGAACAGCAGGGTGCCTATGCCGGCGGTGAACAGCGCCACGTTCGGATCGAGGCCGGTTATCAGCGGCATCAGCACCAGCGCGCCAAATGCCACGAAGAGCATCTGCGCGCCCGAGACGACCTGGCGCCAGAGCGGGTCGTTGAAGCCGTCCTGCATGGTCAGGCGTCCTTCTGCTTGGTGCCGAAGATCTTGTCGCCGGCATCACCCAGGCCTGGGACGATGTAACCGTGCTCGTTCAGGCGCTGGTCGATCGAGGCGGTGTAGATCTGCACGTCGGGGTGGGCTTTCTCCACCACGGCAATGCCTTCGGGCGCCGCGACCAGGACCATGGCGCGGATTTCCTTGCAGCCGGCCTTTTTCAGCAGGTCGATGGTGGCGACCATCGAGCCGCCGGTGGCCAGCATCGGGTCGATGATCAGGGCCAGGCGCTGGTTGATGTCCGGCGCGAGTTTCTCGAGGTAGGTGTGGGCCTCGAGGGTTTCCTCGTTGCGGGCCACGCCCACGGCACTCACCTTGGCCCCGGGGACCAGGCTGAGCACGCCGTCGAGCATGCCGATGCCGGCGCGCAGGATCGGCACGACGGTGATCTTCTTGCCGGCGATCTTCTCGACTTGCACCTTGCCGCACCAGCCGTCGATCTCGTAGGTTTCGAGCGGCAGGTCCTGGGTGGCTTCATAGGTCAGCAGTGCACCGACTTCCTGGGCGAGTTCGCGAAAATTCTTGGTGCTGATATCGGCACGGCGCATCAGGCCGAGCTTGTGGCGGATCAGCGGATGGCGGATCTCACGAGTAGGCATAGGGGGAGGGCTCCGGGAGGCGGGCAAAAAAACCGCGCTAGATTAATCTATTCAGTCCTTGATGTCGTGCAGTCATTGTGCACGTTAGTCCATAAAGGCTTGATCTGGGACGAGCGGATGCGTACCTTTGCCCGCTTTTCCAAAACGCACCCCCTGGAGAGCGCCATGTCCGCCGATCTCGAGCATATCCGTCAAGTGATGCACGAGGCTGATTGCCTGTACAACGAAGCCGAGGTCGAGGCCGCCATCGCCGAGGTCGGCAAACAGATCTGCCAGGACCTGCACGACAAGAACCCGGTGGTCTTCTGCGTGATGAACGGTGGCCTGATCTTCTCCGGCAAGCTGCTCACCCACCTGCAGTTCCCGCTGGAAGCCTCGTACCTGCACGCCACCCGCTACCGCAACACCACCAGTGGCGGCGAGCTGTTCTGGAAGGCCAAGCCGGAAGTGTCGTTCATCGACCGCGACGTGCTGATCGTCGACGACATCCTCGACGAGGGCCACACCCTCAGCGCGATCATCGAGTTCTGCAAGCACGCCGGCGCCCGCGCGGTGCACACCGCCGTGCTGATCGACAAGGACCACGACCGCAAGGCCAGCCCGGACCTGAAGGCCACCTACACCGGCCTGCCATGCATCGACCGCTACATCTTCGGCTACGGCATGGACTACAAGGGCTACTGGCGCAACGCCAACGGCATCTTCGCGGTCAAGGGGCTGTGATCATGCGCCAGCCCGGATTCCTCGATCAGTCGTTGTTCGCCGGGCTGGCAGAGCGGGCCACCGCCAGCCCGCGCGGTCGGCAGAACCACAACTTCCACGAGATGGAGGAGCCGTGTCATCGCATGGCCGTGGGGCTGCAGCCGCGGACCTACATCCAGCCACACCGTCATCTGAGCGACGACAAGGCCGAGACGCTGATCGTGCTCAAGGGGCGCCTGGGCCTGCTGATTTTCGACGACCAGGGCACGCTGACTGACAAGCGTGTGCTCGAGGCCGGTGGCGACTGCCTGGGGGTCGACCTGGTGCCGGGGGTCTTCCATGGCCTGGTGGTGCTGGAAGACGACAGCATCATGTTCGAGTGCAAGGCCGGGCCGTACCGTCCGGTGGGCGAGGGTGAGCTGGCCGAGTGGGCGCCACGCGACGGTGAAGCGGGCGTTGCCGAGTATCACGCCTGGATGCGCGCGCAGTTCGATTGAGCCTGCGCCCCTTGTCGTGGGGGTGGTGGTTCGCCGCTGCGACTTGCCCCGCGACAGGGCCTGTGCGTAGAGTGCCTGCTCATGCCTAGGAGCCCCACATGCGTGCGATCGTCCCCCTCCTGCTGGCGGTGAGCCTGCCGCTTTCCGCTGCGCCGCTGCACAGCCAGTTCCTCCCGCCTGACGACCTGTCCCTGCGCCAGGAGGCTCCGGCCAGCCAGCAACTGCTGCAGGTCACCGACTACAGCGTAGTGGTGGGCACCCAGCGCCAGTCCGACCAGCAACCGATTCCGATCACCTCGTCCCTGCAGATGCGCCTGAAGGGCAAGCCGTTGAGCAAGGGCTCGACCATCACGCAGGTGCTGCTCAACTTCGACGGTGAGGGTGGCAAGAGCCTGAAAAAGCCGGCCTATGACGACAAGAGCCGGACCCTGACCCTCAACTACCCGATGGCCGACTACCGGGTGATCATGGACTTGCTGCGCAACGAAACCCTGTACGTGCAGTTCCTTACCTACGCCAATGGCCACATCTGGGCCGACCTGCACACCGGTACCGTACGTACGCGTTGAGGGCCGCAGGTTTCGGGGGGTAAACTGCCGGCCTTCGAAAATGTCCGTGATGGCCCAGTTGGAGTCGGCGATGCGTAAAGACAAGAAACAAGTGATTGGTGACGAGATCAGCGACGAGTACATCAAGACGTTCCTGCAGTTCGAGCCGGCCGATGGCCTGACCTCGCCGTCTCATCACAAGCTGATCAAGGGCTACCGCGGCCTGCGCGTCGATGATTTCGAGCGTTATGTGGGCTTCTTCGTCGCCGCCGGTTACGACCTCGATGGCAAGGATGAGCACGGCAAGACCTTCGTCGAGGCGATCGCCGACCAGCGCAATGCGCCGGAGTACATCGAGATCATCGATAACGCCCGGGGCTGATTTCGCGCGTTCGGCTTCCCCTGTAGGAGCGGCCTTGCCGAGGCGTCGGACCGGCCGGAAAGGGCTGCGAAGCAGCCCCAGATTTATGCCATACCTCAATATCGCCGGGGCCGCTTTGCGGCCCTTTCGCGGCCCAAGGCCGCTCCTACAGAGGAGAGGTGGGGGCAGTGAGGCAGGCACAAAAAAACGCCCCGAGGGGCGTTTTTTCGTTTCAGCCGGATCAGGCGTAGTGCTTGGCCGGGCTGCTTTCCGCCAGTTCCAGTGCCTCGTCGTTGTCGGCGCTGATCTTGTGGTACAGCGCGGCATCGGTGGCCAGGACCTTTTCGCGGGCCGGGAAGATCTCCTTGAGCTTGGCGGCCCAGGCGCCCTTGGCCTGCTCGGGGAAGCAGCGCTCGATCAGCTCGAGCATGATCGACACGGTCACCGAGGCGCCCGGCGAGGCGCCGAGCAGCGCGGCCAGGCTGCCGTCCTGGGCCGAGACCAGCTCGGTGCCGAACTGCAGGATGCCGCCTTTCTTCGGATCCTTCTTGATGATCTGCACGCGCTGACCGGCCACTTCCAGGCGCCAGTCCTCGGCTTTCGCCTCGGGGTAGAAGCGGCGCAGCGATTCCAGACGCTGTTCCATCGACTGCATCACTTCGCTGACCAGGTACTTGGTCAGGTCCATGTTGTCGCGGGCCACGGCAAACATCGGGCCGAGGTTGCCCGCGCGCACCGACAGCGGCAGGTCCAGGAGCGAGCCGTGCTTGAGGAACTTGGTGGTGAAGCCGGCGTAAGGGCCGAACAGCAGCGACGTCTTGCCATCGACCACGCGGGTGTCCAGGTGCGGTACCGACATCGGTGGGGCGCCGACCGCGGCCTGGCTGTAGACCTTGGCCTGGTGCTGCTTGACGATTTCCGGGTTGTCGCAGCGCAGCCACTGGCCGCTGACCGGGAAGCCGCCGAAGCCCTTGCTCTCCGGGATGCCGGACATCTGCAGCAACGGCAGGGCCGCGCCGCCGGCGCCGAGGAAGACGAAGCGGGCGTCGACCTCACGGCTGCCGCCGCTGTTGACGTCCTTGATGCTCACGGTCCAGCCGCTGCCTTTGCGACGCAGGCCGACGACCTTCTTGCTGTACTTGACCTGGGCGTCCGGGCTGTTGCCCAGTTGCTTGAGCAGCTTGTTGGTCAGGGCGCCGAAGTTGACGTCGGTGCCCTTCATCACGCGGGTGGCGGCGATGCGCTGGTCGGCCGGACGGCCTGGCATCATCAGCGGCATCCACTCCTTCATCACCGCCT
The DNA here is from genome assembly GCF_028369275.1 of Mitsuaria sp. RG. Taxonomy (NCBI): domain Bacteria; kingdom Pseudomonadati; phylum Pseudomonadota; class Betaproteobacteria; order Burkholderiales; family Sphaerotilaceae; genus Roseateles; species Mitsuaria sp. RG. Next base: position 115,776 of record NZ_JAQMYQ010000002.1, on the reverse strand, counting down.
GGTCTTCGGTGTATTCCATCTCGGCGAAGGCGTGGTGCTGCTTGAGCAGCTCGAAACGCTTCTTGAGGAAGGCAATACCCTTGTCACCCTCGACGTAGCTCAGGTGCGGTACCGGGTTGATGAAGGCGCGCGGCGAGCCAAAGCCGCTCTTGCGGCTCAGGTAGGCCCAGAACTGGCGCGAGACCTCGAACTGGGTGTTGATGTGCACGGCCTTCTTGATGTCGATGCTGCCATCGGCGGCCTGCGGGGTGTAATTGAGCTCGCACAGGCCGGCATGGCCGGTACCGGCGTTGTTCCAGGGGTTGGAGCTCTCCGCGGCCCCGGAGTCCATCGCCTCGACGACTTCAAGCTTCAGGGTCGGGTCGAGCTCCTTGAGCAGTACGGCCAGGGTGGCACTCATGATGCCCGCGCCTACCAGTACCACATCAACCGATTCGTTCTGCGCCATTAACGCGTCTCCACAATCTACAGCACCTAATTGACAGCATAGGATCCGTGGGGTGGCCAGGATCGCCATGTCCGACTCTTCGCAGTTCTTGCAACTTCCGCGGATACCGCCAATCAGTCTTGGGTGTTCGGCTATTGAACGCCCATTGCCACGGGTGCGGCAATTCGACTTATGGTCAAGTGCTCCGTCGTGCGTTATGGACCGGCCTCAGAGGCTCATCGGGGATGAGCGCTTTTGCCGTCTGTTCAGGGCTGTTCGGGACACATCTGCCGCTCTTGCACATGCCAGACTGTTCATTTGCTCGCCACACTCTCGTGAAGTTGTGAAAAACCGTTTTTTCACGCTCTTTTGGAGTCGTGAACCTCAAAAGTGGACTGCGCGATGGCAACCCGCAGGTTCATGCGAAGCAGAAGGCCGGAAACAGCAGGCACGACAGCCAATGCAAGACCTGAGTGGAAGGCTCTCTGTGGGCGAAGCGTCGAGGGTGCCGGGGTCAAGCGGCGAATGCGGGGCCCGATCAGGAGACGTCCTTATAATCGGGGGGAGATTATAACGATGTCGCGGGCGGAAAGGGCGTACTTGTTGGGTTTTTATTGCAGCGTTTGTCAGGCGGACAGGGTGCGTTGCTGCCAACGCTGCGTTGCACGGGCGCAAATCCGGGCGCTGGCCGGCAGCGGGCGGCCGAGCCAGGCCAGTTGCGCCTCGTTCACCTGCACCCAGGCGCCGTTGCCCGGTGGCGTGGCGCAGTGCTTGAAACCGAGGCAGATGCCGTCGCTGTCGAGACGGGCGTAGGTGGCGTGGCGCGGGCGGTGCAAGAGCAGGGTCCAGAGCGAGGCCATGGTGGTCAGTCCTGTGTGTGAGGGCTGGCGCCAGAGTAACCGGGGGGCATGAAACGATTGTGACAGAAGGGCAGTTGCAAGCTTCCAGCGGCAAGCTGCAAGGAAAAGCGTAGGTGCTTTTGCTTGCAGCTTGCCGCTGGAAGCTTGCCGCTAGGTATACTGTGGGCCTTTGCCGCTTTTTCTGGAGAAACGCGCATGTTGCAACGTCTGTTGGTCGGTTTGTTCGCGGTGGCCAGCCTGAGCCTGGCCGGTTGTGCCCACAGCCCGCAGCAACTCAGCCCGCAACCCAAGCTTACCCAGCAACTGGCCCCGGTCGGCCATGGCCAGCCGGTGGTGGTCAAGGTCGTCGACGGGCGCGCCTCGCAATCGCTCGGCACCCGTGGTGGCATGTACCCCGAGACCAGCACCATCACCGTCAATGGCAACGATGTCGTGCCCAAGCTGCAGGCCCAGGCCGAGGCGGCGGTGCGCCTGCTTGGTTTTACCCCGACGCCAAACGCCTACAACGCGCCGCAGCTGACCGTGACCCTGGCCGAGCTCAAGTACCAGTCGCCCAAGGACAAGATGTACGTGACCGAGGCGACCATCGGCGCCACCTTCCGTGCCGACGTGTCCAACGCCAACCGCCGCTACAGCGGCCGTTACGGTGCTTCGCTGGACCAGCGCTTCGGCATGGCGCCGAACCAGGAAACCAACACCAAGCTGGTGAGTGATGTGCTCAGCGATGCCCTGACCCGTCTGTTCAAGGACCCGACCGTCGGTCAGGTTCTGGGCGAGTAAGGTTTTTGCAGTGAAGAAAACCCGCAGCCTGTGATCAGGCTGCGGGTTTTTTGTTGTCTGTACTGGCCTGTCGCGGGGCAAGCCCGCTCCCACGCGTGCTGTGGGGCTTCAGTGGGAGAGCAGGCAGCGCGGTTCAGGCAGCCAGCACATTGAAGTCCAGCAGGCTGATCCCGGTGTACGGGTCGACCTCAGGCAGGTCCTGGTGGGCATGCCCACCCAGCGCGCAGTAAACCAGCCACTGGCGGTCCTGGACATTGATCGCGAAGCCATCGATCAGCGCCTGCTGCTCGTCGCTCTGGGCGACAAGGTAGAGGCGGTCCTGGTTTTCGGCGTGCAGCATGACAAGCTCCGGTTCGGTTGAAGGCCGACAGGGTGGCCTGCCTTGATGACGAGCGTGTGACAGATGAAATTAAATGACAGCTGGTCGCAAAGTGGCGGCAGTGAACCTGGGCTTGGGTAGAATGCCGGGCTTTGCCGCACGTGATACCGAGGTCGCGCAATGTCGTTGCAAGTGTTCTGGGGCTTCCTGGCCGCCCATCCGGCCAAGCTGATCAACCTGCTGGCCCTGCTCATTACCTGCCCTGGCGGGCTGCTGCTGCACAGCGCCCGGCGTCGCGAGGCGCTGAGCCGGGAAAGCCTGGCGGTGGATGAAGGCGTGGTGGATGCGCTGGAGCAGCGGATACCGCGCTATTACTACATCCTGGGCTTCTGCTGCCTGGCGATGGCCTTGCTTTTATCCTGGTTCAGTACCTGGATCTGAAGGCGATACCTGCTCTGTGTAGGAGCGGGCTTGCCCCGCGAAGGCGTCATATCAGATCACATCATTGCTTGATCTGACGCCTTCGCGGGACAAGCCCGCTCCTACAGTTGTGTTGTCAGGCCGACGCGGGCTGACGCTTCACCTGATACTGATTACGCACCGGCGTCGCATACTGCTGCACCAGGTACGGCTGATGCTCGACCGGGCAGGCGTCCAGCCGGCGCTGCCATTCTTCCTTCGCCTTGGCCAACTCGTCGGCCGGGAACAGTTTCTCCGCGCTCGGCACCTCGAGCGTCGCGTCCTTCTCCGCCCACATCGCATAGGCCAGGTAGTGCACCGGGAATAGCCGGTAGCCGCCGAGGATCTGCCGGTCGATGGCCTGCGCCAGTTGTTTGGTGTCCTCGTGGTAATCGGTCACCGGTGGGGCGAAGTTGATGTGCACCCGCCCTTTGTAGCCGGTGATGCCCTGGGCGATGCTGTTGTCGTCCTCGCCCGGCGCCTTGGTGTAGCTGCCGGTGGTGGCGCGGATGTACAGCTCGCGGGCCTTGGCCTGGTCGCAGGGGTCGTACTCGTAGCTGATCGACACCGGGGTCAGGTTCAGGCTCTGGACCACCGCGCCGAACGGCTCGTCCTTGCGGCTCATGTGGAACATCTTGAGGATCGCCGAATCGGTACGGTCGTCACCGTCCTTGGCGCGGCCTTCGGCCTGGGCGATCCAGATCGACACGCAATCGTTGCGGATCGAGTGGTTGATGTAGGCCGAGAGCAACTGGTAGGCGGCCAGCTTCTCGCGGCGGCCGCTGATCGAGCGGTGCACGATGAAGCTCTTGTTCAGGCGCATCATGTCGCTGACGAACGGTTTTTGCAGCAGGTTGTCGCCGATGGCGATGCGCGGCGTCGGCAGGCCGGCGTGGTACACCGCGTAGTTGACGAAGGCCGGGTCCATCACGATATCGCGGTGGTTGGCCAGGAACAGGTAGGCGGTCCCCGACTTGAGCTGTTCGACGCCGGTATAGGTGACGCCGTCGGTGGCGCGGTCGATGGTGCGGTCGACGTAGTACTCGACCTTGTCCTGCAGCGTGGAGACGCAGCTCACGCCGGCGAATTCCTTGCGCAGGCGCCGGGCGATCAGCGGTTTGAGCAGCCAGCCGAAGGCGCCGGCCGCGCGCGGGAAGCGGAAGTGGGTGAGGATATCGAGGAATGCCGGGTCGCTGAGCAGGCGTGCCAGAACGGCAGGGACCTCAGCGTCGTCGTACGGTCGGATGGCATCGAATTCGCCCATCATGCTCTCTTGTTGGAAACGGCTAGGGTAATTAGGTAGGGGCGGGCTCCGAAAAACGGCTCGGACGCACACAGGCCCTGTAAACAGACCGGCAATTATACGCACAAGTCACTTCGGAGGCCGCGATGCTGGAAACTGCGATCTATGATTGCCCTTATTGTGGCGAAGAAGTCGAAACCACGGTGGACCTGTCCGGCGGCGACCAGGAGTACATCGAGGATTGCCAGGTGTGCTGCAAGCCGATCCGCTTCGTGCTGCAGGTGCATGGCGAGGAGTGGATGCTCGATGTCTACGGCGAGAACGACTGATGCAACGGATCTATGAGCCGGAAAGCCTGCTGGAGGCGCAGGTGCTGGTGGGCATGCTGGCCAGCGAGGGCATCGAGGTGCACCTGGTCGGGCGCGACCTGATGGGCGCCGCAGGGGAGTTACCGATGCACGGACTGCTGGGGCTGGCGGTGCCGGATGAGCAGGCAGGCTACGCACGGCAGTTGATCGATGCGTACAATGCCGCCCAGCCGCTTGCCGGCGACGAACCGGAGAGTTATCCCGGAACCCTGATCTGCTAGGTTTTGATTTCGCCCATGTGTGGACGCTACGCCCTGTTTCGCTGGTCCCAGAGCTTCGCCGGCCTGCCGGGCTTCCCCGCGGGCCAGCAGGCCCTATGGAACATCTCGCCCGGTGCCACGGTGCTGATCCAACGCCAGCTCGACGGCCAGCTGCAGCTGGCCGGTGCGCGCTGGGGGCTGACCCCGGCCTGGCTCACCGACCTGTCCCGCACCCCGGCCCAGGCCCGTGCCGAGACCCTCGCCGAGCAGCCGATGTTTCGCGAACCCTTGCGCCAGCGGCGCTGCCTGATGCCGGCCAACGGTTTCTACGAATGGCGAGGCACGGCGCGCAAGCGCCCGTACTGGGTGACGCCGGGGGAGGGCGCGTCGCTGTTCTTCGCCGCGCTGTGGGAGGTCTACCCGGTGCAGGAGCAGGCATGGCTGAGTTGCGCGGTAGTGACGCAAGCGGCGATGAACCAGCGTCGGCCGCTGATCCTGGACGAGGCCGAGCAGGCGCTGTGGCTGGATCCTGAAACACCGATGGCCAGATTGCACGAGTTGTTGGCCAAACCGCCGACGGCACTGCGTGAGCGGGCGTTGGCGAATTTCGTCAACGATCCGAAGCTCAATGGGCCGGAGTGCCTGACTCCCGCCTAGGTGGCGTGCGCTAACTCCCTGTAGGAGCGGCCTTGTGCCGCGAAAGGGCTGCAAAGCAGCCCCGGCGATCTTTGCGTCAACGCTGAAGCCCTGGGGCCGCTTCGCGGCCCTTTCGCGGCACAAGGCCGCTCCTACAAGGGCGCGCGTGCAGGCCTACACCCTGAACTGATTGATCAACCGCCGCTGCTGCTCGGCCAGCTTGGTCAGCTCGGCGCTGGCCTGGCTCGACTCGTCGGCGCCGCCGGCCACCTCGCCGGCTACCTGGCCGATGTTGATCACGTTGCGGTTGATGTCCTCGGCCACGGCGCTCTGCTCCTCGGCGGCGCTGGCGATCTGCGTGTTCATGTCGTTGATCACCGACACCGCCTGGGTGATGCTCGCCAGCGACTCGGCCGCGCGGCTGGCCTGCTGCACGCTGATGTCGGTCTTGCCCTGGCTGTCTTCCATCACCTTGACCACCTCGCGGGTGCCCAGCTGCAGTTGCTGGATCATCTGCTGGATTTCCTGGGTGGCCTGCTGGGTCTTCTGCGCCAGGTTGCGCACCTCGTCGGCGACCACCGCGAAACCGCGGCCCTGTTCGCCGGCCCGGGCCGCCTCGATGGCGGCGTTGAGCGCCAGCAGGTTGGTCTGTTCGGCAATGGCGCGGATGGTCACCAGGATGGCGTTGATGTTCTCGCTGTCGCGGGCCAGGTCCTGGACCACGGTCACGGCGCGACCGATCTCGGCGGCCAGCTCGCTGATCGAGTGCGACGTATCGCGGACGATGTCCAGGCCCTGGTTGGCGGCGCGGTCGGCTTCACTGGCGGCCTGGGCCGCTTGCGTGGCGTTGCGCGCCACATCCTGGGCGGTGGCGGTCATTTCGTGCACGGCGGTGGCCACCTGGTCGATCTCGGCCATCTGCTTGTGCACGCCCTGGTTGGTGCGGATGGCGATGTCGGCGGTGTGTTCCGAGGAGTCGCTGACTTTCTGCACCGAGCTGACCACCTGGCTGATCATCGCCTGCAACTTGGCCAGGAAGGTGTTGAAGCCCTTGGCGATGGCGCCCAGTTCGTCGGCCCGGTCGCTCTGCAGGCGCCGGGTCAGGTCGCCTTCGCCCTGGGCGATGTCGTCGAGCATGCTCACCATCTGCTTGAGCGGGCGGGCGATGCCCAGGGCCAGCAACCAGATCACCAGCAGGCCGAGAGCGGCGATGCCCAGGCCGACCACGGTCATGCCGGCGATATCGGTGCGGCGCTGTTCGGCCAGGTCCTGCTGCAGGCGGTTGACGTCGGCCATGACCGTGCTCAGCGGCAGCTCCAGCAGCAGGGTCCAGCGTGCGTCGGTGCCGGCGATCTTGAACGGCAGGTACAGCTCGATGCGGTCCTTGGCGGCGTCCACTTCATAGTGCAGCGCCTCGCCGCTCAGGTTCTTGAGGGTGTTGGCTTCGTCGCTGTCCAGCACGTCGCCGGCCTTTTCGCCGAACTTGGCCGGATCGCGGGTGTAGGCCACCAGGCGGCCGTTGCTGGAGACCAGCGCCAGTTCGCCGGCGCCGTCGTAGAGCTGGCGGTCGGCGGCATTGAGCAAGTCCTGGATGAAGTTCACCGACAGGTCGGCGCCGGCCATGCCCTGGAACTGGCCGTCGATCATGATCGGTTCGACGAACGAGGCGAGCATGACCATCTTGTCGCCCACCTTATAAGGCGCGGGATCGATCACGCAGGCCTTCTTCGACTCCTTGGGGCACAGGTAGTACTCGCTGGCGCGCACGCCGGTGGCGAGCACCGTGCGGTCGTCGACATCGGCCAGCTTGTCCTGGCCGAGGCTGCCGTCGCCATTGCGGAACCACCAGGGCAGGAAGCGCCCGCTGGCGCTGTCGATGCCCACCAGGTGGCTGCCGACGTAACGGCCATCGGCATGGTCGAGGGCGTTCGGCTCCCAGCCCAGGTAAGCGCCCAGCACGCTCGGGTTGACCTCCACGGTGCGCTTGAGCTGGTTGATCAGGTGTTCACGATCAATGCGCATCAGCGGCTGGCCATCGGCGCCCTGCATGCCGAGCATGGCGTTGCCGGTGGCCAGGCCGCGGGCGATCGCCAGGGGCGCTTCCAGGCCGCGCTGGATCTCGCTGACCTGGGTGCGGGCCAGGGCCGAGAGACGCTGTTCGATGACGGTCTCGAACTGCTGTTGCGTGCGCTGTTGCACCAGTGTTTGGGTCCGCTGCCCGGAATACACGGCGTACAGCACCAGGGCCGCGACAATGCTCAGCACGATGGCACCGGCCAGGGCGGCCACGGAAAACTGGATCGACTTGAACTTCATGGCAAAGCTCCGCGCGCAAGGAGGTCGTTACCGAGGGTTATCGGCGGGCTAATACCAAAGCATGAGGGGCTTGTCAGAAATCTTACCTGTGGCTCTGGCAGGCACGGGCGTCAGGGCCTAGGATACGCGGCACGTAAATAGGGAGTGTTTTCATGCGTAAGTCATTCGTTGTCAGCATGCTGACGGCCAGCGTCCTGCTCGGCGGCTGCCAGGCGGTCAATACCACCAGTGGCGGTGCCGTGGGCGTCCAGCGCCAGCAGTACATGTTCAGCATGCTCTCGACCGATGAGGTCAACCAGATGTACGCCCAGTCCTACCAGCAGACCCTCGGCGAGGCGTCGAGCAAGGGCGTGCTGGACAAGAGCAGCAATGATGCCAAGCGCGTACAGGCCATCGCCAAGCGCCTGATTGCCCAGGCACCACAGTTCCGGCCGGATGCCGCGCAGTGGAATTGGGAAGTCAACGTGATCAAGAGCGACGAGCTCAACGCCAACTGCGGTCCGGGCGGCAAGATCATCGTCTACACCGGCCTGATCGATCAGCTCAAGCTGACCGACGCCGAGATCGCCGCGGTGGTGGGCCACGAGATCGCCCACGCCCTGCGCGAGCACAGCCGTGAAGCGATGTCCAAGGCCTATGGCGTGGAAATGGCCCGCCAGGGTGCCGGCGCGATCTTCGGCCTGGGCCAGGACAGCATGGCCATGGCCGACACCGTGGTGAACTACGCCATGACCCTGCCCAACAGCCGGGCCAACGAGAACGAAGCCGACCTGATCGGCCTCGAGCTGTCGGCCCGCGCCGGCTACGACCCGAACGCCGCGATCACCTTGTGGAACAAGATGAGCAAGGCGTCCGAAGGCGCGCCGCCTGAGTTCATGAGCACCCACCCGGCGTCGAGCAGCCGGATCGCCTCGCTGCAGGCAGCGATTCCGAAGGTGATGCCGTTGTATCAAGCGGCCAAGAAGTAAAAGCAGCTTCAAGCGGCAAGTAAGGACGCATCTGCTCTTTCTTGCCGCTTGTAGCTTGCCACTTGTCGCTGCTTCACCCTATCCAGCCGCTGGTCTTCATCGCCGAATACACCGCGACGATGGCCAGCACGATGAACGCGGTCGCCGCCAGGCGACGGATCAGCGTCAGCGGCAGTTTCTCCGCCGCGAAGTTGCCCGCCAGGACCACCGGCACGTTGGCGATCAGCATGCCCAAGGTGGTGCCGATGATGACCATGATCAGGTGCGGATACTGGGCGGCCAGCATCACCGTGGCCACCTGGGTCTTGTCGCCGATCTCGGCGAGGAAGAACGCGATCAGCGTGGTGACGAACGGCCCGAAGCGGCGCGCGTTGCTGGTTTCGTCATCGTCCATCTTGTCCGGTACCAGGGTCCACAGCGCGGTGGCGGTGAAGCTCGCGGCAAGAATCCAGTGCAGCACCGACTCGCTGAAGAAACCGCTGACCCAGGCGCCCACGGCACCTGCGGCGGCATGGTTGGCCAGGGTCGCGGCGATGATCCCGGCAATGATCGGCCAAGGCTTGCGAAAGCGTGCGGCGAGGATGAGCGCAAGCAATTGCGTCTTGTCGCCGATTTCGGCGAGGGCAACGATGGCGGTGGGGACGAGCAACGATTCCAGCATCAGGATTCCTACGGGGGCGGGTCGACACGGCTATGACACGTACAGCCTTCCCGCCCCGGGTAAGGTGTGCGTGTCATAGGTCTTGTCAAACCCTGGACCTGTCTGCGCAGATCGTGGGTCGCACGCGCCATGGCCTGTGGGCCAAGTGTGTTGACGCGTGCCGGGCGAGCAGGGCGCTCGCGGGAGACTACTCCCCTAGGACGGAGCGGATTCTGCCTAGGCGAAACGCTTTCGGCAAGCCCTGTTTTTAGCCGCGGGTCGCTCGGTAGATGCGAAAGCCTTGTGCCTCGGCACGGATTTCACAGTTGCCCAGGGCGCCTTCGATCAACGGCTGGTAGCGCAGGAAGCTGTTGGCGACCAGCCGCATTTCGCCGCCTTTTCGCAGATGTTCGCCTGATTTTTTCAGCAGGTTTTCCGATGCCTGGTAGTCGGTGTGCACGCCGGTGTGGAATGGCGGATTGCTCAGGATCAGGTCAAGATCGGCCGGCGCGGCATCGATGCCGTCGCCGCTGATCACCTGGCCTTCCAGACCGTTGGCCGCCAGGGTCAGGCGGCTGGCCGCGACCGCGAAGGCATCGACATCGAGCAAGGTGACCCGGCTCTGCGGATAACGGCGCTTGATCGTGGCGCCGAGCACGCCGGCGCCGCAGCCGAAGTCTAGGACATGGCCGCCGGGCAGGCCGTCAAGGTGCTCCAGCAGTAGCGCGGTGCCCTTGTCCAGGCGCCCATGGCTGAACACCCCGGGCAGGCTGATGACTTGCAGCGGACCATCTTCCAGCGGCAGTTCGAAGCGTTCGGCCAGGCTTTCCAGCGGCTTGGCCTCAGGGGCGCTGTCCACGGTTACTTGCCACAACTGGCAGTGCCTGGCGCTGTCGAGCTTGCGCGGTTTGCCGAATGCCTGCAGAAGCTTGGCCGCGCCTTCGATGCCGCCGCGCTTTTCCCCCACCAGGTACAGCTCGCGACCGCCCAGGCGCGAGGCCAGGGCGTTGAGCAGGTAGGCGGCCAGCTCGCGGGACTTGGGCAGGAACAGCACGGCGGCGTCGAAGGCCACCTCGGGCACCTCGACGCCGTAGTGGCTGCGCCCGGCGAAACGGCTCTCGAGCAGCGCCTGGTCGCCGGCATGCCAGGTCCAGCCATGGGCGCCGGGCAGCTGGCCGAGCAGGCCATCGGCCTGGGCGCCGGCGATCAGCAGCGGGCCTTGGAACAGCTCTGCCTGGCGGAGCAACACTTCACTGCGCGGGTCCATGGACGACGCCTCCTGAAAAAGTGGCGCAGTGTACCAGAGGCGTCGGCGGATCAGCCGACCACTCGCCGCGGCTGGCCGGCGAAGTAGGCCTGGGCGTTCTCGGCCAGCTGCCCGACGATGCGCTGGCGTGACTCCACTGCGCCCCAGGCGCTGTGCGGGGTGATGATCAGGCGCGGGATGTCCGCCGCCAGCAGCGGATTGCCCTCGACCGGCGGTTCAACGCTCAGCACATCGGTGGCGGCGCCGCCCAGGTGACCGCGGCGCAGGGCGTCGGCCAGGGCCTGTTCGTCGATCAGCCCGCCGCGGGCGGTGTTGACCACCAGCGCGCCCGGCTTGAGCAGGGCCAGTTCGTTGGCACCAATCATGTGCCGGGTCTGCTCGTTGAGCGGGCAGTGCAGGGTCAGGGCATCGACCTGCGGCAGCAGTTCGTCCAGCGGCAGGCGATCGGCCCGGGGTGGGCGGCCGGGAATCTGCCCGCTCAGCACGCGCATGCCGAACGCCTCGGCCAGGTGCGCCACCGCGCCACCCAACTCGCCATGGCCGAGCAGGCCGAGGGTCTTGCCTTCCAGCTCGACGATGGGGAAGTCCAGCAGGCAGAACTGGCTGGCCTTGGCCCATTGTCCGGCCTTCACCGCCTGGTTGTAGTCGCACAGGCGCGTGGCCAGGGCCAGTAGCAGGGCCAGGGTGTGCTGGGCCACCGACGGCGTGCCGTAGCCCTGGCAGTTACACACGGTGATGCCCTGGGCACGGGCGGCGGCCAGGTCGACATTGTTGGTGCCGGTGGCGGCTACCAGGATCAGCTTGAGGTCAGGGGCGGCGGCCAGTGTGGCGGCATCGAGCATCACCTTGTTGCTGATCACCGCCGTGGCGCCTTGCAGGCGTTCGGCGACCTGCCCTGGCGCGGTGGCGGCGTGCAGTTGCAGTTCATCGAACTGCGACTGCAGTGGCGAAAGGTCGAGGTCACCCAGGTCCAGTGACTGGTGATCGAGAAACACGGCGCGACGTGGGCTGGGCATGGAGGCTCCGGTGCAGGGCTGGATACATTCTTGGTGGCGGTTCGAAGCTGTGGGAGCGGGTTTACCCGCGAATGCGCAGGCGAGTCCACTAGCGCATTCGCGGGTAAAGCCGCTCCCACAGGGCACGCGATCCGTTCGGGGCAGTGTCTGGCCCGGCGTTGCTGTTCGTCAACGCCGACATCGCCACTCATACCTTGGCGCGGCAAATCATTCCTTCGGCTGATTTGACCGGTGCGTCACCGAACTACAGTGGATTCCTGAACCGTTCTGCCCGTATTGAAGAAAAGGGATACCCATGTTGCAGACACGCATCATCAAGCCCGCCGAGGGCGCCTACCAATACCCGTTGCTGATCAAGCGCCTGCTGATGTCCGGCAGCCGCTACGAGAAGACCCGCGAGATCGTCTACCGCGACCAGATCCGCCTCACTTACCCGCAGTTGAACGAGCGCATCGCCCGCCTGGCCAATGTGTTGACCGCGGCCGGTGTGAAGGCCGGTGACACCGTGGCGGTGATGGACTGGGACAGCCACCGTTACCTGGAGTGCATGTTCGCCATCCCGATGATCGGCGCCGTGGTACACACCATCAACGTGCGCCTGTCGCCCGAGCAGATCCTCTACACCATGAATCACGCCGAAGACCGCTTCGTGCTGGTCAACAGTGATTTCATCGGCCTCTACCAGGGCATCGCCGGGCAGCTGACCACGGTCGACAAGACCCTGCTGCTGACCGACGGCCCGGACAAGACCGCCGACCTGCCGAACCTGGTGGGCGAGTACGAGCAACTGCTGGCTGCCGCCAGCCCGGGGTACGACTTCCCCGACTTCGACGAGAACTCGGTGGCCACCACCTTCTACACCACCGGCACCACCGGCAATCCCAAGGGGGTGTATTTCACCCATCGCCAGCTGGTGCTGCACACCCTGGCCGAAACTTCGGTGCTGGGCAGCCTGGACAGCGTGAGGCTGCTGAGCAGCAACGACGTCTACATGCCGATCACGCCGATGTTCCATGTGCACGCCTGGGGCATCCCCTACGCGGCGACCATGATGGGTATCAAGCAGGTCTACCCGGGGCGCTACGAGCCGGACATGCTGATCAGGCTGTGGCGCGAGGAGAAGGTCACCTTTTCCCACTGCGTGCCGACCATCCTGCAGATGCTGCTCAACTGCCCGTCGGCGGCCGGCCAGGATTTCGGCGGCTGGAAGATCATCATCGGCGGCAGCGCGCTCAACCGCGCCTTGTACCAGGCGGCGCTGGCCCGGGGCATCCAGCTCACCGCCGCCTACGGCATGTCCGAGACCTGCCCGCTGATCAGTGCCGCGCACCTGAACGACGAGTTGCAGGCCGGCAGCGAGGATGAGCGCACCAGCTACCGGATCAAGGCCGGCGTGCCGGTGCCCCTGGTCGAGGCCGCCATCGTCGATGGCAATGGCAACTTCCTGCCCGCCGATGGCGAGACCCAGGGCGAACTGGTGCTGCGCGCGCCCTGGCTGACCATGGGCTACTTCCGCGAACCGGAAAAGGGCGAGGAGCTCTGGCAGGGCGGCTGGCTGCACACCGGCGATGTCGCGACGCTGGACGGCATGGGCTTCATCGACATCCGCGACCGCATCAAGGATGTGATCAAGACCGGTGGTGAATGGATCTCGTCGCTCGACCTCGAAGACCTGGTCAGCCGTCACCCGGCGGTGCGCGAGGTCGCGGTGGTCGGGGTGCCCGATCCGCAGTGGGGCGAGCGCCCGTTCGCATTGCTGGTGGTGCGCGAGGGGCAGAGCATCGATGCGCGCGCGCTCAAGGAACACCTCAAGCCTTTCGTCGAGCAGGGGCACATCAACAAGTGGGCGATTCCCAGCCAGATCGCCCTTGTTACTGAAATTCCCAAGACCAGCGTCGGCAAGCTCGACAAGAAGCGTATCCGCGTGGATATCAGCCAGTGGCAGGCCAGTAACAGCGCTTTCCTCTCCACCCTGTAACCCGGGCGCGGGTCGCGCTTTTTCCAGCGCGACCCCGCAGGCTAGACAGGATGGCGCCTTGTCAAACGGTAGAATTGAGCCATGCTTGAGCACTGCCAGCGCGCAGGCCGGCCGATCGGGGTGGGCCGCAAGCGGGACGCGCAAATCACACTTTAGAGGGATCAAGCACCTGTGACCGCTGGCTATAGTCGGGTCAGGGGATTTTCAGGAATGGGGGAGGGCGCCACGCGGCAACGCGCGGCGCCACGGGCAGGAGCCTGCTTCACCGGGCGCTCGAGCCGTTTCTGAAAGGACTCACTGCCATAACAAAAAAGTACATGGAGTAGCGTCGATGACATCTGCAAACCTGTTCTGGCGCCGGGCGAAACTGCCCCTGGCCGTCAGCCTCGCTTCCACGCTCGCAAGTCCTGCTTTCGCTGTCAGCTTCAACATCGGTGAAATCGAAGGCCAGTTCGACTCCTCGCTCTCCGTTGGCGCCAGCTGGTCGACTGCCAACCCCAACAAGAACCTCATCGGGGCCAACAACGGCGGCAGGGGGCTGTCGCAGACCTCCGACGATGGCCACCTGAACTTCAAGAAGGGCGAGACCTTCTCGAAGATCTTCAAGGGTATCCACGACCTGGAGCTCAAGTACGGCGACACCGGCGTGTTCGTCCGCGGCAAGTACTGGTATGACTTCGAGCTCAAGGATGAAAACCGCGAGTTCAAGGACATCAGCGACTCCAACCGCAAGGAGGGCGCCAAGTCCTCGGGCGCGGAGCTGCTCGACGCTTTCGTCTACCACAACTACAGCATCGCCGACCTGCCGGGCACCGTGCGCCTGGGCAAGCAGGTGGTGAGCTGGGGTGAAAGTACCTTCATCGGGGGGGGCATCAACGCCATCAACCCCATCGACGTCTCGGCGTTCCGCCGCCCGGGTGCGGAGATCAAGGAAGGCCTGATCCCGGTCAACATGTTCTACCTGTCGCAGAGCGTGACCGACAACCTGACCGCCGAAGGCTTCTACCAGATCGAGTGGGACCAGACCGTCGTCGACAACTGCGGCACCTTCTTCTCCCAGCCCGACGTAATCGCCGATGGTTGCAACAACAACCTGGCGGTGCTGGCCAAGCAATCGGCCGTGGCGGGACGCCTGGGGGCGCTCTCGGGGCCGACCATGCGTGCGCTGGCGGCACAGGGCGTTTCCTGGGGCTCGCCTGACGAAGGTGTGATCGTGCGTCGTGGTCCTGACCGTGATGCGCGGGACAGTGGCCAGTTCGGTGTTGCGCTGCGCTACATGTACGAGCCGCTGAATACCGAGTTCGGTGGCTACTTCATGAACTATCACAGCCGTGCGCCGATCTTCAGTGGTCGAGGCGCCGCTGCGCGCTTCTACAACCCGGCCAACCTGGCTGGCGCACTGATCGGCGCTGGGGTTCCAGCGGGCGCGGCGACCAACCCGGCGTTGCTCCAACAACTGATGCCGTTGTATGTCGCCGGTAACTCCAGCTACTACGTCGAATACCCCGAGGATATTCGCCTGTACGGCCTGAGCTTCTCCACCACCTTGCCTACCGGCACGGCCTGGAGCGGCGAGATCAGCTATCGCCCGAATGCGCCGGTGCAACTGAACACCACCGACATCCTGTATTCGGGCCTGACGCCACTCGATCCGAACGCATCGGTCCTGAAAGGCACGCCGAACACCGACCAGCCTGGCTATCGTCGCAAGGAAATCACCCAGCTGCAGACCACGTTCACCCACTTCTTCGACCAGGTCATGGGCGCCGAGCGTCTGACCATGGTCGGCGAGGTAGGCTGGACGCACGTCGGTGGCCTGGAAAGCACCTCGAAGATGCGCTACGGCCGCGACCCGGTCTACGGGCCAGGCCCGCTGCCCAGTGGCCGCTGCCAGAGCCTCAACGCCACCACGCTGGCAGGCGTCGAGCAGAACAACCTGTCGCGCTACTGCGAAAACGACGGCTTCACCACCTCCGACTCCTGGGGTTATCGCGTGCGCGCCATCTGGGACTACAACAACGTCTTCGCCGGTGTGAACCTGCGCCCGAGCGTGGCCTGGTCGCATGACGTCGACGGTTACTCCCCGGGCCCAGGCGGCAACTTCGAGGAAGGCCGCAAGGCGGTCAGCCTTGGCCTGGACGCCGAGTACCAGAACACCTACACGGCGAGCCTGTCGTACACCAACTTCTTCGATGGCAAGTACACCACCGTGGATGATCGCGACTTCGTCGCCCTCAGCTTCGGCGTGAACTTCTAAGAAACCTGATCCAGGACGACACACAATGAAAATGACCACACGTCTGCTGCAAGCCGGTGTACTGGGCATGTCCCTGCTGGCAACCAGCGTCATGGCTGCGGTTTCCGCCACCGAAGCGGCCAAGCTGGGTTCCACGCTGACCCCGATGGGCGCGGAGAAGGCCGGTAACGCCGATGGCTCGATCGGCCCGTGGGAACCGCTGTCCAAGAGCGCTGGCAGCGCCGACGCCAAGGGCTTCCTGTCCGACCCTTACGCCAGCGAAAAACCGCTGTTTACCATCACCGCGCAGAACGTCGACCAGTACAAGGACAAGCTCTCGCCTGGTCAGGTTGCCATGTTCAAGCGCTATCCGGACACTTACAAGATCCCAGTGTACAAGACCCACCGTGGTTCCACGGTACCGGACGATGTGTTCGCCGCGATCAAGGAAAACGCCACCAAGACCACCTTGGTCACGGGCGGCAACGGCCTGGAGAACTTCCGCACCGCCGTGCCGTTCCCTATTCCCAAGGACGGCCTGGAGGTGATCTGGAACCACATCACCCGCTACCGTGGCGGCAGCGTGACCCGCCTGGTCACCCAGGCCACCCCGCAGCAGAACGGCTCGTACAGCCTGGTGTACTTCCAGGACCAGTTCGTGTTCCGCGACAAGATGAATGACTACGATCCGGCCAACCCGGGCAACATCCTGTTCTACTTCAAGCAGAAAGTAACCGCGCCGTCGCGTCTGGCCGGGACCGTGCTGCTGGTCCACGAGACCCTCGACCAGGTCAAGGAACCGCGCAAGGCGTGGATCTACAACGCCGGCCAGCGCCGCGTGCGCCAGGCGCCGCAAGTGTCGTACGACGGCCCGGGTACCGCCGCCGACGGCCTGCGCACCTCCGACAACCTGGACATGTACAACGGCGCGCCGGACCGTTACGACTGGAAACTCGAAGGCAAGAAGGAGATGTACATCGCCTCCAACGCCTACAAGCTGGATGATCCGAAGCTCAAGTACAGCGACATCATCAAGGCCGGGCACATCAACCAGGACCTGTCGCGCTACGAGCTGCGCCGCGTCTGGCACGTGGTTGCGACCCTCAAGCCAGGCCAGCGTCACATCTATGCCAAGCGTGACTTCTACATCGACGAGGACACCTGGCAGGCCGCGGTGATCGACCAGTACGACGGTCGCAACCAGCTGTGGCGCATTTCCGAGGCCCACGCCCAGCCGTACTACAACGTGCAGGTGCCGTGGTACACCCTGGAGGCCATCTACGACCTGCAGTCGGGTCGCTACCTGGCCCTGGGCATGAAGAACGAAGAGAAGAGCGCCTACAACTTCGGCTTCAGCGCCAGCAAGGCCGAGTTCCAGCCGGCAGCCCTGCGTCAGGACGGTGTGCGTTGAGCTGACAGGCATCGCAACTCCGTTTGATCTCCCAGAACGCCCCGGCTTGCCGGGGCGTTTCTGTTCATGTGGGTGTGAGATCGGGCTACCTGTTTCTTTTTGTCGTAGTCTTTTTGCGGCAAAGCGGCTGCATCATCTTCAAATGCGCCGCGTTTGCCGCTAGTCTCGCAACAAGCCGTAACGCCCATCCCTTTCAAGGTTTTTGCGATTTTTGGGATATGGCCGCTCAGGTTCAAGAGTGCCGGGGCCGCTTTGCGACCCTTTCGCGGCACAAGGCCGCTCCTACAGACGACCGCGCTCCCCTGTAGGAGCGGCCTTGTGCCGCGAAGGACTGCAAAGCAGCCCCGGCAACTCCAAGCCGCGCGCCTATTACCAACACCTTGAAAGGGCTGAATCTAACGCCGCCCTAATTCCAATCAGAACGAGCCGGCCATGACAGACCTGTCCCGTACCCACGGAGTCGCCAGCCAGGCCCTGGGCCTGCTGGATGGGCGTTTCTTCCGGCCGCCGCTGCCGGAAACACACGTCCCCAGAGCACGCCTGTGCCAGCGCCTGCAAAGTGGCCTGGCGGGGCGCCTGTTGCTGGTGAACGCGCCGGCGGGTTTCGGCAAGAGTTCGCTGGCCGTCGAGTTCTGCCAGGCGTTGCCCAGCCACTGGCGCAGCCTCTGGCTCGGGTTGAGCCAGCGCGATGCCGATCCGGGGCGCTTCCTCGAACGCTTGCTCGAAGGCTTGCAGCAATTCTGCCCGGCACTCGGCGGCCAGGCTCTGGGGCTTTTGAAGATGCGCCAGCGGCATCAACCCTTCGCCTTCGAAGAGTGGCTCGACGGCCTGCTTGATGAACTCGCGCTCTACCTGCAGCCGGACACGCCCTTGCTGCTGGTGCTGGACGACTACCACCTGGCCCAGGGGCCGGTGCTCGATCGTTGCCTGCAGTTCTTCCTCAACCATCTGCCGGCCGGGTTGGTCCTGCTGGTCACCAGCCGCCAGCGGCCCGATTGGCACTTGGCGCGCCTGCGCCTGTCACGGCAACTGGTCGAACTCAACGAGCAGGACCTGCGCCTGACCCCCGATGAAGCGTTGGCAGTGATCGGCCGCCAGCCCACCGGTTTGCGCGGCCAGGCCCTGGATAACCTGATCCAGCGCAGCGACGGTTGGGTGGCGGGGCTGCGTTTCTGGCAACTGGCGGCCAGCGAGTCCGGCGAGGACCACGCCTTGCCCCAGGCGCTGCATGGCGGCGAAGGACTGATCCGCGACTACCTGCTGGAGGAAGTCATCGACATCCTGCCGGCCCCCGTGCAGGCGTTTCTCTACGAGACTGCCTGCCAGGAGCGTTTCTGCGCCGAATTGTGCGACGCCCTGCGCGAGCGCCATGACAGCGGCGAGATCCTGAGCTACCTGCAGGCCCACCAGGTGTTCCTGGTGCCGCTCGACGAGCATGGGCTGTGGTTCCGCTATCACCACCTGTTCTCCGACCTGCTGCGCAGCCGGCAGGCCAGCGAGCCGCTGGCGGGGCTGCACCTGCGCGCCTGCCGCTGGTTCGAAGGGCAGGGTCTGCTGGACGAGGCGGTGGAGCAGGCCCTGCGCGCGGGCCATCTGGACGTGGCGGCGGACCTGGTACAGAGCCTATCCGAGGAGCAACTGCTGGCGGAGCAGAATGTCGGCATGCTGCTGCGCTGGAAGATGGACCTGCCCGACAGCCTGTTGATCAGCACGCCCAGGCTGATCGTCCTGTACAGCTGGGCCCTGGGGTTGGCCTGCCAACTGGACGCCGCCGAGGAGCTGGCGGCCTACCTGAGCCGCTTCCTGCCCGCGCCGTCGGCCACCGCGCAGAAGTCGATGCTGGCCCAATGGTTGGCCCTGAGCGGGGTCATTGCCCGTGGCCGCGGCGATCGGGAGCGGACACTCGCTTACTGTGGCGAAGCGCTGCAGAGCCTGCCGAACAAACGCTACGGCCAGCGCCTGGTGTGCCTGTCGACCTTGTCGAACCTGGCCATCGCCGATGGCGATTTCTGGCGGGCGCGGGGCTGGAACCGCGAAGCACTCGAATTGGCGCAACGGGTCGGCAACCCGCTGTTCGAAGCCCTGGCCCATTACGATCGGGCGCGGGTACTGCACGCCCGCGGCGAGGTGCTGCGCGCCCTGGACGAAGTGCGCCAGGGATTGCAGCGGTTGCAGGGCCTTTCGGGGCAACGCCTGTATGCCGTGCGCGCGCGCCTGACCCTGTACGAGGGCTACTTGCTGGCGGCCCGCCTGCACTGTGCCCAGGGCCGTGCGCGCTTGCGCGCCGGGCTCAGCGAGGCGCGCAGCTGCCGCGACATCAGCGTCCTGATCGGGCATTGCGTGATCGCCTCGCTGGACGGTCGCGAAGGGCGTTTTGCCGAGGCGTTCTCGGAACTGGCCGAGGCGGAGCGGCTGATGCATATCTGGGACGTGCCGCCGATCTTCTACCTGGCCATGATTACCCTGGTGAAGTGCGAGCTCTGGTTGGCCCAGGGCCGAACGGACCTGGCCGAGTCCTGGCTGCTGCGCCTGGGGCAGACCTACGGTGGCGAGCAGCCTGCGGCCGCGCCGGAGTTCCACCCGCTGTTGCCGCTGCACATCGAATTGCAGCAGGCCTTGCTGGAACGGGTGCTGGCCCGCCCCGGTGATGCCGAAGCGCGGTTGCGCACGCTGGTCGAGCGGGGCCAGGTCAGCGGTGGCATGACGCTGGTGGTCAGCGCGCAGTGCCAATTGATCGCTCTGCTGCTGGCCGAGGGGCGTGACGCCGAAGCGGCCAGGTTGCTCGCACCTGCCCTGGAAGCGGCCCAGGGCGGTGCCCTGCAGGCCTTCCAACGCTTGATCGAAGAGCAGCCACACTGGCTGCGCGAGCAGTTGACGGGGCGTGCGGCCTGCCCGGCGCAGAGCGATCTGCTGGCCCATCTGCCGCAGGCCCTGGCTACCGGCGGCGGTGCCACCGAGGCCCTGAGCGGCCGCGAGTTTGCGGTGCTGGAACTGATCGCCCAGGGCTGTTCCAACCAGCAGATCAGCGAGCGCCTGTTCATCTCCCTGCACACGGTCAAGACCCACGCCAGCCATATCAACAGCAAGCTCGGTGTCGAGCGCCGCACCCAAGCGGTGGCCAGGGCCAAGTCCCTTGGCTTGCTGGTCTAGTGGCTTGGGGCGAGGTCGGCCGTTAAGATAATGGCTTTAGGCCATCATTCGGCGTTACCTTTCCGGGCTCATCTTTCCCGAACCGCTGCCGATACAGACCTCGGCGGTATGCATCGCCACGCGCCACTTCCCCACTTTTTTCAATACAGGTCGTGTTGATGCTGCAGTATGGGCAAAAAAGCTTTCTGATCGTCGACGACTTCACCGACTTCCGCACCTCGACCCGCTCGATGCTTCGCGAGCTGGGCGTGCGCGACGTCGACACCGCCGACAGTGGCGAACAGGCGCTGCGCATGTGCGGGCAGAAGCGCTATGACTTCATTCTCCAGGACTTTCACCTGGGGGACGGCAAGAAGAACGGCCAGCAGGTGCTCGAGGACATGATCCTCGACAAGCTGATCAGCCATGAATGCGTGTTCATCATGGTTACCGCCGAAAGCAGCCAGTCCATCGTGCTCAGTGCCATCGAACACGAGCCCGACGCTTACCTGACCAAACCCTTCAACCGGGTCGGCCTGGCCCAGCGCCTGGAGAAGCTGACCCAGCGCAAGACGCTGCTCAAGCCCATTCTCCAAGCCCTTGATCGCGGGCGCCCGGCCGAAGTGCTCGCCGCTTGCGCCGAGCTGTGCAAGAAGGACCCGCGCTTCGCCCCGCTGTGCCTGCGCTATCGCGCCGACGCCCTGCGCGACCTCAATCGCTTCGAGGAGCTGGAGAAGTTCCTCAAGAACATCCTCGCCAGCCGCCCACAGCCCTGGGTCTACGCCGCGCTCGGCAGCCTGTTGCACAAGCGCGGGCAGAATGCCCAGGCCCAGGGTGTCTACGAGCAGGCCCTCAAGGCCTTCCCGATCATGCCCAACCTTTACGATGGCATGGCCGAGGTGCTGGTGGCCCAGGGCGAGACCCGGCGTGCCCAGCACATGCTCGAGGAGGCGGTGCGTCTGTCGCCGCTCGCCGTGCGCCGCCAGGCCGCGCTGGGCAAGCTGGCGCTGGACAACGCCGACTTCGAGAGTGCCTCCAAGGCCTTTCGCCATGCGGTGAACCAGGGGCAGAGTTCGCGCTACAAGGACGCCGAGAGTAATCTGGGGCTGGTCCAGGCGTTGATGAACAAGAACAGCGGCAACGGTCTCGATGCCCGTACCCGGGTCGAGATCAACACCGTGCTCAGCGAGGTGGCCAAGGAAAACGTCGAGGACCAGGGCCTGCAGGTGCGCGCGCGCCTGATGAAGGCCGCCAGCCTGCAGCAGGCCGGCGACCCGGAAACCGCCGCCAAGCTCACCGAGCAGGCCATGCAGCGCCTGGAGAAGATGGACCAGTTCTTCTCCGTGGAGGCGGCGCTGACGGTGGCCAAGCAGTTGCAGCAACTTGGCCAGGATGCGG
The DNA here is from genome assembly GCF_028369275.1 of Mitsuaria sp. RG. Taxonomy (NCBI): domain Bacteria; kingdom Pseudomonadati; phylum Pseudomonadota; class Betaproteobacteria; order Burkholderiales; family Sphaerotilaceae; genus Roseateles; species Mitsuaria sp. RG. The sequence goes on along the minus strand of NZ_JAQMYQ010000002.1, from coordinate 94,125 downwards.
CGGGTACCTCGATTCTCAAGGGTTGCGTGGAAACCTACGGCGACGACCCCAAGGTCATGCAGAGCGTCGCCAAGCTCACCGACGACCCGCTGGTGCTGGGGGCGGTGACCGAAGCCGTGGACCTCAACCGCCAGGGCGTGCGCAGCTACCAGGGCGGCCAGCTCAACGAAGCGCTGGGCATGTTCCGCAAGGCGTTGTCGTTGCAGCCGAAGAACATCAGCATCGCCCTGAACACCGCCCAGGCACTGCTGCGCATCGGCGGCGAGACGCCACCGCCGGCGCTGATGCAGGAGTGTCGCGACTGCCTCACCAGCGTGGCCGGCATTCCCGCCAGCGACAGTCGCTATGACCGTTACCGCAAACTGCACATCCGGGTCTTCGGCGCATGAACCAGGACAACCAGGGGCTGGACTTCTCCACGGTGATCGCCTCCACCGTGCACGACCTGAAAAACTCTCTTTCGGCGCTCACCCACGCCCACAGCCAGTGGCTGGCGCGCCTGCCCGAAGAGTTGCGCGGCGGTATCGAGCAGGGCGTGGTGGAGCATGAACTCAGCCACCTGAACGGCATGCTCGTGCAGTTGCTGGGGCTGTACAAGCTGGGCGTCAACCAGTTGCCCATCTGCCCCGACTACCACGAACTGGACGACTTCATCGAGGCCCAGCTGGCGGCCCAGGAAGACGTGATCAAGCACCGCGACATCCTCGCCACCTGGCGTATCGAGACCGAAAGCCCGTTGGGTTTCTTCGACCGTGAGCTGGTCGCCTCGGTGGTGGCCAACGTGCTTACCAACGCCATCCGCTATGCTGGGCACGCCCTGCTGATCAGCATCGAGGAAGAGGGCGAGCAGTTGGTGATCAGTGTCAACGACGATGGCGCCGGTTATCCACAGCGCATGCTCGAGCGCCAGCACGACTACGTGCAGGGCATCGATTCGCAGAGCGGCAGTACCGGACTGGGGTTGTACTTCGCCGCGCGAATTGCCGCGCTGCATGAGCGCAACGGCGTGCGCGGGCGGATCGAGATCGCCAATGGCGGTACGCTGGGGGGCGGCTTGTTCCGCTTGTACCTGCCTTGAACCGCAGCACGGCGTTGGCCGTCGTGCCGCCTCAGGCGCGAAGGGGCCGCGAAATGGCCGGTGCAGCCATCACTCGGCTGCTGCGCCTTCGAGCAGTTCGGCCAGCGCATCCGGCTGGCTCTTGAACGCCCGGGCGAACACGTCGCGGTTCTTGGCCATGTAGATACCGGCTTCCTCGACTTGCTGTTCGCTCAGCGACGGTACGGCTTTGTGCAGTACCTCGGCCAGGCGTTCGGCCAGTTCGAGCATCTTGTCGTGACGGTCTGCTTCGGCCTTATCCATGAACAAGCGCTCCGGGTCGCGGCTGCTGCGGTACACCACTTCGACGGCCATTCATCACCTCTGTGCCTTTTTGCTGATGGGGTTACGGATCACTGTATTTTTATACAGTACATCGCCAGGCCATCACCCTGCAACCGCAATGATGGCCCGGCAAACTGAAAATCAGCGTAGCCCACAGGTGCCCTGCGGCAATCGGCCGCCTTCCAAGACAGGGGCCGTGGCCCTTTAACTGCATGGCACAAGACCTTCAGCCGTATCTAGGAATCGAACATCGTGAACATCAAATGGGCAGAAAGACTGCGCAAGGGCCTGCACGGCTCCGCCGACTCGCTGGGCAACCTGTGCGTGGAAGCCTTCCACTACCTGGCGCTGTTCGGCATCGGCGCGATCACCGCCTATGCGGCGGTGGTGACCTTCCTGGACATGCTGGGCAAGGGCGGGGTCAGCGTCGATGACATCCTGCTGCTGTTCATCTACCTGGAGCTGGGGGCGATGGTGGGGATCTACTTCAAGACCAACCACATGCCGATCCGCTTCCTGCTCTACGTGGCGATCACTGCATTGACCCGCCTGCTGATCGGCGACGTCTCGCACCACAAGGCACCGGATGTCGGGCTGCTGTACGTGTGTGGCGGCATCCTGCTGCTGGCCTTCGCCATCCTGGTGGTGCGCTACGCCTCCTACCGCTACCCGTCGACCAAGGCGCTGGATGCCAGCGGCAAGGAAGTGGACGAGAGCAAGTAGCCCTCAGTTGGCAATGCCGGCGGCGGGAAAGCGCTGTTCGCCATGCCAGGTGCGGGTCAGGGCCGCCAGCACCTCAAGTGGGTTCTGCCCCAGCTCGATGGCCAGGCCCAGGCGGATGCTGTCGATGACCCGCTGCAGGCGCACCGGATCGTTGCGCTGGGCCTGGCTGATCAGGCGCCTGGCGACCACGCCGCTGTCGTCGGACAGGGTCAGCATGATGCTGCCGTCCAGGCGCTCGATGCTCAGGTTGACCCGGTATTCGGGGGCGAAGGCGGCGCTGATCTGGTCGAAAGGGTTGTTCATGGTCGGTCCTGCACTGAATGACTGCAGGGGTTGACCGGGGCAAGGGTGGGTTGGTTCAGGCCCGCTGATCGGCACGCAATGAAAACGCCCGGCGCAAGGCCGGGCGTTTTCATTGGACACATTCGAGTGTCAGGCGTCTGGATCGCTCTGCTCCAGGATAGCGCGCTTGCTGCGCAGCTTACCGTAGAAGTGTTCCAGCGCGTGGTTCAGCTTGCTGGCGGCACCATCGACGGCATGTTCCAGCGAAGTGGCGGTGTGGGTCACGGAAATCGGCTGGTGGCCTTTGGGGCGAGCCTCCATCTGGCAGCGTTTGTCGTGCGGTCCGGGCTTGGCGCCGTTGTCGTCGCGCAAGTGGACTTCGATACGGGTGAGGTCGTCCTCGTAACGTTCGAGGCTGCTCTGCAGTGTGCTGCGGACCCACTCGTTCAAGCGGACGTTGCCTTGGATCTGGTTGCTGCTGTTGACCTGGATTTGCATGATTCAATCCTTATTCAGCTTGCTCGCGAGAGGCGTGCCTAGGCCACTGAGGGCGTTGGGTTTTCTGCGCCTCTTGACTCTAAAGTCAGGCAACCGCCGGACGAATTCAAGCCCTTTTGCAAAATAAATTTCCTGTTGCAAATCGGCCCGCTCGCAGCGATACCTGCCGATCACTGCAATCAATGATGCTGTGACACGCACCTGGTGGCCCCTAAGCTCGGGCGCATCCATCTCATCCCTCGGGAGCGCCGCATGTCCAGCAACCCTCTGTTCCAGCCTTTCACCCTCGGCTCCCTCGACTTGCCGACCCGCGTGGTCATGGCGCCGATGACCCGTACCTTCTGCCCCGGCGGCGTGCCCCACGACGGCGTGGTCGAGTACTACCGCCGCCGTGCCGCCGCCGGTGTCGGCCTGATCATCACCGAGGGCACCACGGTCGGGCACAAGGCCGCCAACGGCTACCCCAACGTGCCGCGTTTCCACGGTGAGGATGCCCTGGCCGGCTGGAAGCGCGTGGTCGAGGCCGTGCATGCCGAGGGCGGGCGCATCGTGCCGCAGCTGTGGCACGTGGGCAGTGTGCGCCGCCTGGGTACCGAGCCGGACGCCGCGGTTCCGGGCTATGGCCCGAGCGGCAAGGAAAAGGACGGCCAGGTGCTGGTCCACGGCATGAGCCGGGAGGATATCCGCGAGGTGATCGCCGCCTTCGCCCAGGCGGCGCACGATGCCCAGGCCATCGGCATGGACGGCGTGGAGATCCATGGCGCTCACGGCTACCTGATCGACCAGTTCTTCTGGGACGCCAGCAATCGTCGCGATGACGAGTACGGCGGTGACCTGGCCGGGCGCTCGCGTTTCGCCATCGAACTGATCCAGGCCGTGCGCGCGGCCGTCGGCCCGGACTTTCCGATCATCCTGCGTTTCTCGCAATGGAAGCAGCAGGACTACAGCGCGCGCCTGGTGCAAACCCCCGAGGCCCTGGCAGCGTTCCTCAAGCCCTTGTCCGAGGCCGGCGTGGATATCTTCCACTGCTCCACCCGGCGCTTCTGGGAGCCGGAATTCGAGGGCAGCGAGCTGAACCTCGCCGGCTGGACCCGCCAGCTCACCGGCAAGCCGACCATCACCGTGGGCAGTGTCGGCCTGGACGGCGAGTTCCTGCAGTTCATGGTGGCCACCGACAAGGTGGCCAAGCCCGCCAGCCTCGAAGGGCTGTTGCGCCGCTTGCAGGACCAGGAGTTCGACCTGGTGGCCGTGGGCCGCGCCCTGCTGGTGGATGCCGAGTGGGCGCGCAAAGTGCGGGACGGGCGTGAGGACGATGTGCTGCCGTTCAGCCGTGAGGCGCTGACGACCCTGGCTTGATCACCAGCGGCGGAGCCTGTTCGCGGGCAGCATGCGGCTCGCGGCAGGCGCCGTACAAGTAGCCCTCGAACTGCTCGACGATCGCCAGCCAGCCCTGGCGGCTGGCGTGTTGGCGGGCATTGAGGCGCACCCGGCGCAGGGTTTCGCCTTCCTCCAGCAACCAGCAGGCGGCGTCGATGAACGCCGCCTGGTCCCCCGGCATGGCCAGGGCGCCGCTGTGGCCGTGGCGGATATGCTGGGCGGCGGCGGCCTCGTCGTAGGCGACCACGGCCAGGCCCGAGGCGAGCGCCTCGAGCACGACGTTGCCGAAGGTTTCGGTCAGGCTCGGGAACAGGAACAGGTCGCCGCTGGCGTAGTGCTCGGCCAGCACCTCGCCGCGCTGTGCGCCACAGAACATGGCATTGGGCAGTTGCTGTTCGAGCTGGCCACGCATCGGGCCATCGCCGACGATCACCAGGCGCAGCCGCCGCTGCGGATAGGCCTTGCCCAGGGCCTCCATGCAAGGGCGCAGCAGGGCCAGGTTCTTCTCTGCGGCCAGGCGCCCGACATGCAGCACGGCAATGTCATCCACACCCAGCCCCCACTGCTCGCGCAGGGCCTGACTGCGCCGTGCCGGGTTGAACAGGCTGGCGTCGACCCCGCGGGCCATCAGGCCGAGCCGTTCGAAGCCGCGGCGCTCCAGCTCCAGGCGCTGGCTGGCGCTGGGCACCAGGGTGATGGCGGTGCGCCGGTGGAACCAGCGCAGGTAGTGGGTGAGCAGTCGTGACAGCAGGCCCAGGCCGTATTGTCCCGAATACTGCGGGAAGTTGGTGTGAAAGCCGCTGACCACCGCCACGCCCAGGCGCCGGGCGGCGCGCAGGGCGCTCAGGCCCAACGGGCCTTCGGTGGCGATGTACAGCACGTCCGGGCGTTGCCGGCGCCAGCGGCGCCACAGCTTGTGCATCGACACCTCGCCCCATTGCAGGCCCGGGTAGCCCGGCAATGGCCAACCCCGGCACAGCAGCAGGGTCTCGTCGTTGCCGGCCCCGTTGTCGGTGGCCTGGCGCGGGCGGATCAGCTCCACCTGGTGGCCGCGCAGGCGCAGCCCTTCGCTGAGGCGGCCAAGGGTGTTGGCCACGCCATTGATCTCGGGTGGGAAGGTTTCGCTGACCAGGGTGATACGCAGGGACGGTGTGCTCATGGGGAAAAGTCTGGGCCGCCCCCGTTGCGCCCATGTGACGCCTTTGTGACGTGCGCATGACGCCTGATTTCCGGCACTTGCACCCGTTTGAATATTTCCTTGCAACGCACTCAAGAACTCTTGTCACGCAGCCGATGCAGAGGCATTCGACTACAGGAATTCGCTCCGGGAGAGCGGCCATGTTCAACAGCAAACTGAAGAAAGAAATCCAGCAACTGCGCGAAGAGCTGATGTCCATCGAGCAGGTCAAGAACAGCCTCGACAGCGAGATGCTGGTGCTCCAGCTCGACCCCCAGGGGCGCATCGAGTCGGTAAACAACAACTTCGAGGCCGAGATGGGCTATCGCGCCGAGCAACTGATCGGGCGCAACATCGAAGAGATCGTGCCGGCGCATGTGAAGAAGCTCGATTTCTACCAGCGCATGAAGCACGCCATCACCCGTGGCGAGCACCTCAACGGCGCCTTCCGTCTGCTGCGCGGCAACGGTGACGAGGCCTGGCTGCGTTCGATCCTGCAACCGGTCAAGGACAGCCAGGGGCGTATCAAGTACTTCTCCCTGCACTCCAGCGACCTGACCCGCACCATCGAGACTTCCCGCGAGCACGAGAGCCTGATCAAGGCGCTGATGCGCTCCACCGCGGTGATCGAGTTCAACCTCGAAGGCCAGGTGCTGACCGCCAACGACCGTTTCCTGCAGACCATGGGCTACAGCCTGGAGCAGATCCGTGGCAAGTACCACCGCATATTCTGCGAGCCGGAGGAGGCCAACTCGGCGGCCTACCAGGAGTTCTGGAACCGGCTGCGCCGTGGCGAGTTCGTCGCCGAGCGTTTCAAGCGCATCGATGCCCATGGCCGCGTGGTCTGGCTGGAGGCTTCGTACAACCCGATCATCGACGCCCATGACGTGCTGTACAAGGTGGTCAAGTTCGCCACCGTGATCACCGATCAGGTCAACCAGGAATTGGCCGTGGCCCAGGCCGCCGACATCGCCTACACCACCTCGCTGGAGACCGACGACAGCGCGCGCAAGGCCACCGATGTGGTGACCCAGACCGTCGAGGTGATGCGTGGCCTGGAAGGCTCGATGCAGGACGCCGCCGATGGCATCCAGGCGCTGGACAAGCAGTCGAAGGTGATCGGCGCGATCATCAAGACCATCAGCGACATCGCCGGGCAGACCAACCTGCTGGCGCTCAACGCCGCCATCGAGGCCGCCCGCGCCGGCGAGCAGGGGCGTGGCTTTGCCGTGGTCGCCGACGAAGTGCGCCAGCTGGCCTCGCGCACCAGCAGCGCCACCGAGGAGATCGCCAAGGTGGTGCAGCAGAACGAACAGCTGGCCCAGGCCGCGGTGGACATCATCGACACCAGCAAGCGTCAGGCCGAGCAGGGCCTGGCCCTGGCCGCCGATACTGGCGGGGTGATCGTCGAGATCCAGGAAGGGGCGAAGAAGGTGGTGGATGCGGTGGGGCAGTTTTCCAGCCAGTTGAGCCACTGATTGGCTTCACACCGCCTGTGTAGGAGCGGCCTTGTGGCGCGAAAGGGCCGCAAAGCGGCCCCGGCGATCTCAGCTTGACGCATGAACCCTGGGGCGCTTCGCACCCTTTCGCGGCACAAGGCCGCTCCTACAGGATTGTGGGCGCTCAGGTACGCTCACGCACCCAGAACAGCGTCGCCCCGGCCACCGCCGCCGGCATCATCAGCACGTTGACCCCCGGAATCATCAACGCGAGATAAGTGATCCCGCCAAAGCCCATCGACTGCCAGCGCTTCTGCCGCAGCCAGGCGAGCATGTCCTGCCAGCTCATCTTGTTGTTGTCCGCCGGGTAGTCGATGTACTGGATGGCCATCATCCAGATGCCGAACACCAACCACAGCGGCGCGGCGATCACGTTCACCACCGGGATGAACGAGAGGATGAACAGGCCGATGGCCCGCGGCAGGAAATAGCCCAGCTTGCGCATCTCGCGGCTGAGGGTGCGTGGCACCATGGCTACCAGCTCGGCCCAGCTGAAGGGCGGGAAGTTGTCCTGGCCACGCACCACCACCTCGACCTTTTCCGCCAGGAAACCGTTGAACGGCGCGGCGATGATGTTGGCCAGCAGGGTGAAGGTGAAGAACACCATCAACAGCACCAGGGCGACGAACAGCGGCCACAGGATGTAGGTGAGGAAACTCAGCCAGTCGGGCAGGGTGGGCATCAGCGCATCGACCCACAGGCTGAACTGATGGCCGGCGAAGTAGATCAGGCCGCCGAACAGCAGCAGGTTGACCGCCAGGGGCAGCAGCACGAACAGGCGCAGGTTCGGGCTCAGGACCAGTTTCAGGCCCTCGCGCAGGTACTGGGGGCCGGACAGGACGGGGGCTTGCATCGGAATGCTCCGCTTGAGGAAAACGCGCTGACCTTACCGAGTTTGGCGCGCCGACGGAAGGAGCCGCACCTCTGGGAAACGGCGTGTAACAAAGCACTGGGACAATGGTTGTCGGATAGAGACTGTCTATAAGGTGGATTGTCGAAGGATATTTCCTTAATCTCTGCGGCCTCGCTACAGTGCGCTCAACTTTTTCGGTTTTGGACCAACGCGTTGTAGCCTTCCCCAAGTGCTGCGTGGGTCCCTTTTAATTCCAGCTGGCGCAACCGGCACCTAGATGCTGGACCCGTGCGGCCCGCTCGACAGGAGTTCGACATGTCTGAAGTACGTCATTCGCGCGTCATCATTCTCGGTTCCGGCCCTGCCGGTTACAGCGCCGCGGTATATGCCGCCCGCGCCAACCTCAAGCCGCTGCTGATCACCGGCATGCAGGCCGGCGGCCAGTTGACCACCACCACCGAAGTCGACAACTGGCCGGGCGACCCCCACGGCCTGACCGGCCCGGCCCTGATGCAGCGCATGCAGGAGCACGCCGAGCGCTTCGAGACCGAGATCGTCTTCGACCACATCAACGCCGTCGACCTGGCCAACAAGCCGTTCACCCTGCAGGGTGACAGCGGCACCTACACCTGCGACGCGCTGATCGTCGCCACCGGTGCCAGCGCCCGCTACCTGGGCCTGCCGTCGGAAGAAACCTTCATGGGCAAGGGCGTGTCGGCCTGCGCCACCTGCGACGGTTTCTTCTACCGCAACAAGCCGGTCGCCGTGGTCGGTGGCGGCAACACCGCAGTGGAAGAAGCACTGTATCTGGCCAACATCGCCAGCAAGGTGACCCTGGTCCACCGCCGCGACACCTTCCGCGCCGAGAAGATCCTGATCGACAAGCTGCACGCCCGTGTCGCCGAAGGCAAGATCGAGCTCAAGCTCAACGCCACCCTGGACGAAGTGCTGGGTGACAACATGGGCGTGACCGGTGCGCGCCTGAAGAACAACGACGGCAGCTTCGACGAAATCAAGGTCGACGGCGTGTTCATCGCCATCGGTCACACCCCGAACACCTCGCTGTTCGAAGGCCAGCTGACCTTGAAGGACGGCTACCTGGTGGTCCACGGCGGCCGTGAAGGCAATGCCACCGCCACCAACGTCGAGGGCGTGTTCGCCGCCGGCGACGTGGCCGACCACGTCTACCGCCAGGCCATCACCTCGGCCGGCGCCGGCTGCATGGCGGCCCTGGACGTCGAGCGCTACCTGGACGGCCTGGCCAACGCCGCGCACTGATCCAGCCTTTGCCGCTGCCAAGCATTCCACTGTAGGAGCGGCCTTGTGCCGCGAAAGGGCCGCAAAGCGGCCCCGGCAGTTTCAGCGGTCCACCGAGACAGGGGCTGCTGTGCAGCCCTTTCGCGGCGCAAGGCCGCTCCTACAGGGATTGTGCATGGCATGTGGGAGTGCCCCGCGATAAAAAAACCGGCCATCTGGCCGGTTTTTTCATGCCTTGCGAAAACCTCAGAGGCTCAAGCGCATCGACAGGTCCACCGCCTTCACGTCCTTGGTCATCGCGCCGATCGAGATGTAGTCCACCCCCGTCTCGGCGATCACCCGCAGGGTGGTCTCGTTGACGCCGCCGCTGGCCTCCAGCTTGGCCTTGCCGGCGGTGATGCGCACCGCTTCGCGCATCTCGTCCAGGGTCAGCTCGTCGAGCATGACGATATCGGCCCCGGCCGCCAGCGCCTGGCGCAGTTCGTCCAGGCTTTCCACCTCGATCTCCACCGTCTTGCCCGGAGCGATGCGGTGCGCCGCCGCCACGGCCTCGGCCACGCCACCGCTGGCGGCGATATGGTTTTCCTTGATCAGGAAGGCGTCGTACAGGCCGATGCGATGGTTGTGGCAGCCGCCGCAGGTGACCGCGTACTTCTGCGCCAGGCGCAGGCCGGGCAGGGTCTTGCGGGTGTCGAGCAGACGCACCTGGGTGCCTTCCACCAGGTCGGCCAGGAAGCGCGCGCGGGTTGCCACACCCGAGAGCAATTGCAGGAAGTTCAATGCCGAGCGTTCGCCGCTGAGCAGCGAGCGCGCCGGGCCTTCGAGGTGGAACAGCACCTGGTTGGCCGTGGCCCGCTCACCGTCGGCCACCTGCCAGTGCACCGCCACCCGTGGGTCGAGCTGGCGGAATACCGTATCGACCCAGGCGGTGCCGGCGATCACGCAGTCCTCGCGGGTGATGATGGTCGCCTTGGCCAGGCGCTCGGCCGGGATCAGCTGGGCGGTGATGTCGCCGCTGCCGATGTCCTCGAGCAGCGCGCGGCGCACGTTGGCTTCGATTTCGGCAGTCAGGTCGGCGAGGCGTAGGTTCGGCATGGTCGGCTCCACAAGCTAGGTGCCGGCGATTATAGGGCAGGGGGGCTGCGTGTACAGCTGCCGGGCCGATGACCTTTGGTCAGGCGGTTTGAGCATTCTTGCGAACGCACTGTCAGTTGAGGCGTGCGAAAGGCGTGCTGGCAGCTATCAGTGTTTTCACTGATAATAGCGCCCAGTATTTGGCGTCATAGCTTTGACGATTCCCTTCCAGTCGAACAACGTAACATCCAGCAAGGAGTCCGGGATGCATGATGAAGGCAAGGTGGTGCCCCTGGCGGCTGCCATCGACCGGGGTGCGCGCGCGCCCTCGCCATGCCTTCCCGTGCTGCTCCTGCAGGTGCGCGACAAGGCTGCCCTGCAATTGCGCCAGGGCTTGCAGGCGCTGTTCGACAATGCCGACGACACCCTGTTCGAAATGGCCGACAAGGCCAGTGGTCGCCTCGATCAGAACCTCTACTTCGAAGCCATGCGCGACCTGCGCCTCAAGCGCAAGAGTATTGAACGAGGTTTCCTCGACACTTTCTACGAGGCCTTCGCCCGCATCGGCCAGGGCGACGGGCTCGAGTCCCTGATCAGGGCGCAGACGCAGGACAAGCCGTCGCTGGAGCGCTCGGTGGCCGTGCAGGCCATGGTCGATCGGGTGCTGTCCCGCGACGGCTTCCTGTTGGAGCAGTTGAACCTGCGCTTCTCCACGCTGCTGGAGTTGCCGCTGGCCAGCGCAGGCAATCCCCTGGGCCCCGGCAACCTGTGTGGCTATTTCCTGGACGCCGGGCGCAACCTGGGAGTCGGCGCCCGCGTCAAGATGGTGCTGCTCAAGCTGTTCGAGCGCTACGTGCTGCGTGACCTCGACCTGCTCTACGGCGAGGCCAGCCAGTTGCTCGCCAGCGCCGGTGTACTGCCGCAGCTGATGCCCGCCCCGCGGCGCCGCGCCGAGGACCGGCGCAGCATCGCCCGGCGCGTCCCGGCCAGCCCGGCGCTGGGCGGCTTGTCCGACTCCGCCGGCCAGGCTTTCTTCGCCTCGGTGCAGACGCTGCTGGCGCCGGTGCGCGGGCGTGTCGCGCCGCGGTTGCAGGCGGCCGGATCCGCGCAGCCGACCAGCACCGGCGACCTGCTGCGCCTGCTCACCCACCTGCAGCACTATGTGCCGGCCCCCGGCGAGCCGGATGACTTCAACCTCGGCCAGCAGCTGGAGCAGTTGTTGCTGCGGGTCAGCGTGCGCAGCGGTACGCGGCGGCGGATCGCCACCGACGACGAGGACACGATCAACCTGGTCGACCTGCTGTTCGCCTACATCCAGGGCGACGACAACCTGCCGGCCAGCCTGCGGGCGCTGATCGTCCGCCTGCATATCCCGGTGCTCAAGGTCGCGCTGATCGACAAGGGCATGTTCAGCCGCGCCAGCCACCCGGCGCGCCGCCTGCTCAACGAGATCGCCGCCGTGGCCATCGGCTGGGAGAGCGATGCCGAGGGGCTGCGCGACAGCTTGCACCTGCGGGTCGAGCGCATCGTCCAGCGCCTGCTCAATGACTTTTCCGACGACTGTGCAGTGTTCAACGAACTGCTCGATGAGTTTCTCGCCTTCAGCCAGGACGAGCGCCGGCGCAACGAACTCCTCGAACAGCGCACCCGCGACGCCGAGGAGGGGCGTGCCCGTGCCTTGCAGGCCCGCCAGCGGGTACAGCAGGAGTTGAACGACCGCCTGCATGGCCGGGTACTGCCGCAGGTGGTGGTGCAGATGCTGGTGCAGTCCTGGAGCCAGGTGCTGCTGCTGGCCTGGTTGAAGCAGGGCGAGGCCTCGCCGGCCTGGGCCGACGCCCTGGCGACGGTGGACGACCTGCTGGTCAGCATTGCCCCGTACCGTGAGCCACAGCGTCTGCTGGAGCAGGTGCCGGGCCTGCTCAAGGCGCTGCGCGACGGCCTGGCGGGGGTGGCGCTGGACTCCGCCGCCACTCGTGATTTCTTCCTGCAACTGGAAAAACTGCACCTGCGTGCCTGCGGTGGCACGCCGGAGCCGGACGCCGCATTGGATGAAGTGTGGCTGGAGGAGGCTATCGTGCTGGCGGTCAGCGACGAGTCCGCCCTTGCCCCTGGCCTGCCGCTCGATGACCAGGAGCCGGCATTGCGCCAGGTGCAGCGCCTGCAGGTCGGCACCTGGGTCGAGGTGATGGACGACGACGAGCCGCTGCGCTGCAAGCTGGTGGCGCGCATCGAAAGCAATGATCGCCTGGTCTTCACCAACCGCACCGGCATGAAGGTGCGCGAATGGAACCGCATGGGCCTTGCCCTGGCCCTGCGCCGTGGCGAGGTGCGCCTGCTGGACGACGGCCTGCTGTTCGAGCGAGCGCTGGAAGCGGTGCTGGAGCAGTTGCGCGGGCAGCAGGCCCAACAGAGCTGAATTTCCCTACACAATCATTTACATGCAAGCACCGGCCGGCCACGGCATACTGGGCACCTGTCTCGGGCGTCATTTCAGGATCTGCACCATGCAATTGGACCGTGCGACCGGCTGGTTCAGCGGCGTCAGCCACTGCCCCTCGCCGAACTTCAACGCCCGCCCCGAGGGCGAGGCCATCGCGCTGCTGGTCATCCACAACATCAGCCTGCCACCGGCCTGCTTCGGCACCGGCAAGGTGCAGCAGTTCTTCCAGAACCGCCTGGACCCGAACGAGCATCCTTATTTCGCCACCATCAACCACCTGACTGTCTCGGCGCACCTGTTTGTCGAGCGCGATGGCGCGGTGACCCAGTTCGTTTCGTTGCTCGACCGCGCCTGGCATGCCGGCGTGTCGCGCTTCGGCGAGCGCGAGGGCTGCAACGATTTTTCCATCGGCATCGAACTGGAAGGCACCGACGAGCTGCCCTACACCGATGCCCAGTACGTCACCCTGGAGCGCCTGACCCGCGAGATCCGCGCAGCCTGGCCTGTGATCGACGCCCAGCGCATCTGTGGCCACAGCGACATCGCCCCGCAGCGCAAGACCGATCCGGGCCCGGCCTTCGACTGGCCGCGCTACCGGGCCGCGCTGCAACGCAACGAGGACAAGGCATGAGTTTCCTGGTGTTGGTGCTGGCGCTGTGGGTCGAGAAGTTCTCGGCCTTGCGCCAGCGGTTGCAGCGCGACGGCTTCTACCTGGGCGAGCTGGTGCGCCTGGAGCGCAGCGGCAAGGTCCACCCCTGGTGGACGCTGGGCATCCTGGTCCTGGCGCCGGTGGCGCTGCTCGCGCTCTTGCTGCATGTGCTGGAGCCGGTGGCCTACGGTCTGCTGGCGTTGCCGGTGCACCTGCTGGTGCTGGTCTACAGCCTCGGCCGAGGCGATGTGAAGGCGGCGCTCGGGCCGTTTCGCGACGCCTGGCGCCGCGGTGACGACCAGGCTGCGCTGCATGTGGCCGAACGCGACCTGGGGCTGGCTGCCGACGATGCCCAGAGCCTGATCAAGCGGGTCCAGGGCCACCTGCTGTGGCAGGCCTACCAGAGCTTCTTCGCGGTGATCTTCTGGTACTTCCTGCTCGGCCCGGGGGCGGCGCTGGCCTACCGCCTGCTGGCGCTGACCATGGACCACAGCCGCCAGCCGGCGCTGCAGACCCTGGCCGGGCAATTGCGTCATGCCATGGACTGGCTGCCGGTGCGGGTGATGACGGTGAGCTTTGCCCTGGTCGGCAACTTCGTCGCGGTGACCCGGGTGATGTTGCACGAGCTGCTCGACTGGCATGTCAGCGCCGGGCACCTGGTGGCTAAAGTCGGCCGGGTGGCCGACGATATTCCCGAGGAGGAAGACCGCCAGCGTGGCCTGGAGCGCCTGGACAGCCTGTGGGAGCTGCTGCTGCGCTGCGCCGTGTTGTGGTATGCCTGCTTCGCCCTGTGGACCGTGCTGGTCTGAAAACTTTCATCACCTTCTTGTAGGAGCGGCTTCAGCCGCGATCACCCGCGAAGCGGGTGCCAGACTCCGCGGTGCCCGCATCGCGGCTAAAGCCGCTCCTACCGAACCGCGCTTAACCATAAGTTACAAACCTTGATTCCAATCTGCGCTATACAAAGCCACTGGCCCTAGATGGCCTTGTGCTACCCCGCAGAACAACAAGAATTCAAGGAGGTGACCTGTGAAGCGTCTGCTCTATCCGGCCATCGCACTGATGAACCGGCTGAGCTTCGGCATGAAGTTCAGCCTGATCAGCGTCCTGTTCTTCCTGCCCATGCTGGTCACCAGTTTTTACCTGGTCCGCGACGCCTATAACCAGCTGCAGGCCACCCGCGGCGAACTGCAGGGGCTGGCGCCGCTGTCCGAAAGCCTGGCCTTGCGCGGCGACCTGGAGACCCTGGGCAACCTGCTGCAGATCAACGCTGTGCTGGGCCAGTCGGGCCAGGCCGGCGATGTGGAAAGCCGCATCGGTGCCCTGCAGGACAAGGTCCAGGCCCGGCTCGATGGCCTCAAGGGCAGCGACCCGGCGCTCGAGGCCAAGCGTGCCGAGCTGGCCGAGGCCTTTGCCCGCGCCCGTGAGGAAAGCTCGCTGCAGAACAAGGCGGCGCTGTTCGACAAGTTGCTGGCCCAGGCCCAAGTGCTGGGCAAGCTGGTCGCCAGCCAGTCGGGCTTGAACCAGGACAGCCAGGCTTCGGTGCGCCAGCTGAGCGAACTGGTCGGCAACGCCACGGCGCAGGTCACCCAGGCCCTGGGCGAAGGCCGGGCGATGGGCGCGGTGGCCCTCGGCCGCGGTTTCATGGATTCCTCGGGCAGCGCGCGCTTCGAAGACCTGCTGCAGCGCCTGGAGCGGCTGTCCGCCGACTATGCCATCCGTCTCGACGATGTCCTGGCCAGCGATGCCGGGCTCAGGGCCGCGCTGGCCAGCGATGCCCAGGCCAGCCAGGCCACGGTCAAGCAGGCCGCGACCCTGTTCGAGGACCAGGTGGTGGTGGCCGAGACCCTGGATGCGCCCTGGGCCGGCTTCTACCAGCAGACCAGCGACCTGATGGCGCAGACCTACCGCTTCAACGATGCCGTCCTTGCCCACCTGCACGGCCAGCTGGAGGAGCGCCTGGGCGAGCACCGCCTGCGCACGATCGCGCTGGTCGCGGCCCTGGCCACGGTGTTCGCGCTGATCATCTACCTGTACGGCGGCTTCTACGTCTCCACCCGGGAAACCCTCGGCAACCTGGGCAACGCCATGGACAAGGTGGCCGCCGGCGACATGACCATCAGCTTCAAGGCTAACAGCCAGGACGAACTGGGCGAGTTGGGGCGTGGCTTCAACGAGACGGTACGGCGCATTCGCGGGCTGATCGAGCAGGTCGGCAAGACCGTGACCACGGTGGAGGAGCAGGCCGGGCAGGTGCTGTCGGTGTCGAGCCGCAGCAACCAGGCGGTCAGCGGCCAGCGCGAGCAGATCGAGCAGGTGGCCACGGCCATGAACCAGATGAGCGCCACCGCGCAGGAGGTTGCCCGCAGCGCCGCCCTGGCCGCCGAAGGCGCGCAGCGGGTCAACCACGAGAGCGCCTCGGGCCGCGACCTGGTGGCAAGCCAGCAGGGCAGCATCGCCCGCCTGGCCGGCGAGATCGACCAGAGCGTGGCGGCGGTGAACCAGCTGGCGGGCGACAGCCAGGCCATCGGCCGGGTGCTGGAAGTCATCCGCAGCATCGCCGAGCAGACCAACCTGCTGGCCCTCAACGCCGCCATCGAGGCAGCCCGGGCCGGCGAGCAGGGCAGGGGCTTCGCCGTGGTCGCCGACGAAGTGCGGACCCTGGCCAGGCGCACCCAGGACTCCACCGAAGAGATCGCGCAGATGATCCAGCGCCTGCAGGATGGCGTGGGCGCGGCGGTGCGGGTGATGGGCAGCAGCCACCAGATGGCCGCCGGTACCGTGGACGAGGCGCGCCAGGTGCAACAGGCGCTGGGCAATATCCTTGGCGCGGTGGGCGGGATCGTCGAGCAGAACCAGCAGATCGCCGCCGCCGTCGAGCAGCAGACCGCCGTGGCCCACGACATCGACCAGAACATCGTGGCGATCAACCGCGCGGCGCAGGACACCACCGAGGGCGCCTGCCAGACCGAGGACGCCAGCCGGGCGTTGTCGGCGCAGGTGGTGGAGCTCAAGCGGTTGATCGGGGCGTTCAGGGTCTGATCGAGGGCAGCGTGAAGCCCGTGTAGGAGCGGCCTTGCGCCGCGAAAGGGCCGCAACGCGGCCCCAGCGATCTTTGCGTCAACACTGAAATCCTGGGGCTGCTACGCAGCCCTATCGCGGCGCAAGGCCGCTCCTACAGGGACCGCGTCGGTCTACCAGCCAAACACCTCGCAGGCATTGCGACTGCTAGCCTCGGCCAGCAGCCCCGGCTCGATCCCCATGACTTCGGCCAGCGCCCCGGCAATCTCGGGTAGATGCTCCGGGCTGTTGCGCTGCCCCGGGAACATCGCCGGCGCCATGTCCGGCGCGTCGGTCTCCAGCACCACGCTGTCCAGCGGTAGCCTTGGCAGGGTCTTGCGCAGGCGTAACGCCTGGGGCCAGGTGCCGGCACCGCCGAGTCCCAGCTTGAAGCCGAGCTTGATGTATTCCCGCGCCTCTTCGTAGCTGCCGGCAAAGGCATGGATGATCCCCGCCCGCGCTGGCTTGTAGCGCTTGAGCGTGGCGATTACCTGGGCGTGGCTGCGGCGCACGTGCAGCAGTGACGGCAGTTCGAAGTCGCAGGCCAGTTGCAGCTGGGCTTCGAACAATGCCTGCTGGCGCGTCGGGTCCAGTTCGGGCAGGTAGAAGTCCAGGCCGAACTCACCCACCGCGCACAGCCGCGGATCGCCGCGCAGGCGTTCCAGCCAGTCGCGTAGCTGCGCCAGGTGTTCGGGGCGATGCTGCTCAAGGTAGATCGGGTGCAGCCCCAGCGCCGCGTACACGCCTTGGTTGGCGCAGGCCAGGTCCCAGACCCGCTGGAAATTGTCCTGGTACACCCCCAGCACCACCACGCGCTCCACCCCGCGCGCCGCCGCGTTGGCCAGCAGGCGCGGGCGGTCGGCGTCGAAGTCGGGGAAGTCGAGGTGGGTGTGGGTGTCGATCAGGCGCATGTTCAGGCCTTGGCGATCCGTTGCTTGAAGGTGCGGCCGATGGCGTGCACACCGGGCTCGTAGCGCTTGTCCTCGATGGCGGCCAGGGCCAGTTCCAGCGCGGTGGCGGCGATCAGGCCGTGCTGCTGGGCCATGGCGTTGACCGGCAGCGGCAGGAAATCGAGCAACTGGTTGTCGCCGAAGGTGCCCAGTTGCAGCTCGCGGGATCCCTCAGGGCGCGCCTGGAGCGTGTCGAACACGCCTTGCAGCAGCACGTAGGAGGTGGTCACCAGGGCATCCGGCAGGCCGCCCAGCTCGTCGATCAGTTGCTGCATCAGGCGCTGGCCGCATTCGCGGCTGAAGGCCTCGCCCTGGTAGCGGCGCACGTCGCCGTCGAAGCCTTGCAGGGCCTCGTCGAAGCCACCGGCGCGGGCCTGGCTCACCGACAGCTCGGGGCGCGCGCCAATCAGGGCGATGCTGCGCGGGCGGGTTTTCAAAAGGCTCTGTGCCAGCTGACGGCTGGCGTCGCGGTCGTCGCTGATCACCGAGCAGAAATGCGCCGGGTCCAGGCGTCGGTCGATGGCGATCACCGGCAGGCCCTTGGCCTGCAGCTCGCGATAGCTGTCGTCTTCCGGCGGCAGGCAGCTGGCGACGAACAGCGCGTCGCAGCGGCGGGCGCGGAACAGCTGCTGCAACTGGCGTTCGCTGTCGGGCTGGTCGTCGCTGCTGGCGATCAGCAGTTGGTAGCCACGGGCACGGGCGCCTTGTTCCAGTTGCTTGGCGATGCGGGCGTAGCTGGGGTTCTCCAGATCCGGGAGAATGAAGCCCAGGGTGCGCGTGTGGCGGCTGCGCAGGCCGGCGGCCTGGGGGTTGGGCGTGAAGCCATGGGCCTCGACCACCGCACGCACGCGCTCGACGGTGCTGTTGCTGATGCGCTGTTGTTCGGCCTTGCCATTGATGACGTAGCTGGCGGTGGTCACGGACACACCGGCCAGACGGGCGATATCGCTGAGTTTCACCGAATTTTCCTTGTTGTTTCCGGGACTGGCCACGGGGCTGGACCGGCTAGTTTCACCCATCTACGGTCCCGCGCGCAGACGACCATTGTCGCAATTGTCCGACAGGATGGGGCTTTTTCGTTGGCAGATTATCGAGTAACGTGGCCACTTGGTCAGATTAAACGTTTCAGCAAAACGAAATTTCCTGCCTGGAAATGAGTATTCGCCCGTTGCGCTGATCGTTTTGGCGGCTTTTGCCGTCGAATTCCACAACAATACCTCGGTAGCCGACGGGGCTGCCGCAAAAGGAGAGGGTCATGCTCGAGCTTGCCGTGGAGCAGATTGCCATGGGCCAGCGTGCCGCCGACAAGGGCGAGGCACTGGCGTTGCTGGCTGATCGACTGGTTGCCGATGGCCTGGTCGCCGAGGGCTACCTGGCGGGGCTGCAGGCCCGGGAGGCGCAGGGCTCGACCTTCCTCGGCCAGGGTATCGCCATTCCCCACGGCACGCCGCAGACCCGCGAGCTGGTGTTCGCCACCGGTGTGCGCCTGCTGCAGTTCCCCGATGGCGTGGACTGGGGCGACGGCCAGATCGTCTACCTGGCCATTGGCATCGCCGCCCGCTCCGATGAACACCTGCGTCTTCTACAACTGCTGACCCGCGCCCTGGGCGAAACCGACCTGGCCGAGGCTCTGCGCCGGGCCGGCAGCGCCGAGGCGCTGCTCAAGCTGCTGCAGGGCGCGCCACGTGAGCTGGCGCTGGATGCCCAGCTGGTCGGCCTTAACCTGGCGGCGGACGACTTCGACGAACTGGCCTGGCGCGGCGCCCGCCTGCTGCAACGCGGCGGCTGTGCCGACAGCGGCTTTGCCGCCGTGCTGCAGCAGACCGAGCCGCTGCCGCTGGGCGAAGGCCTGTGGTGGCTGCACAGTGAGCGCGAGGTGCGCCAGCCGGGCTTGGCCTTCGTCACCCCACAGCAGCCACTGCGCTACCGCGACCAGCCGCTCAATGGCCTGTTCTGCCTGGCCAGCCTCGGCGCCGCCCACCAGGCCTTGCTTGAGCGCCTGTGCGAGGTGCTGATCGAGGGCCGTGGGCAGATGCTCTACCAGGCCACCAGCAGCCGCGCCGTGCTCGAAGTGCTCGGTGGCGAGGCGCCCGCCGACTGGCCCAGCGCCCGGGTGGTGCTGGCCAACGCCCATGGCCTGCATGCGCGTCCGGCCAAGGTGCTGGCGCAACTGGCCAAGGGCTTCGAGGGTGAGATCCGCATCCGCCTGCAAGACGGCGCCCAGCCCGCCGTCTCGGTGAAGAGCCTGAGCAAGCTGCTGAGCCTTGGCGCTCGCCGTGGCCAGGTGCTGGAGTTGATCGCCGAACCGGGCGTTGCCGCCGATGCCTTGCCGGTGCTGCTGGCCGCCATCGAGCAGGGGTTGGGCGAGGAGGTCGAGCCCTTGCCGCAAACGGCAGCAATGGAGCCGCCACCCATCGAAACCCTCCAGGCACCGGCGCCCGGCAGCACCCTGCAGGGTGTCGCAGCCGCGCCGGGCATCGCCAGTGGCCCGGCCCATGTGTGCGTCGAGCGCGAGATCGACTACCCGCTGCGCGGTGAGTCGCCCGGCCAGGAGCGGGCCAGGTTGCGAGCGGCCATCGACAAGGTGCACGCCGACCTGCAGGCCCTGGTGCAACGCAGCGACAAGGCCATCGGCGAAATTTTCATCACCCACCAGGAAATGCTGGCCGATCCGGCCCTGACCGATGACGTCGAGCTGCGCCTGGCCCAGGGCGAGAGCGCCGCCGCCGCGTGGATGGCAGTGATCGAGAACGCCGCCCGCCAGCAGGAGGCGCTGCACGATGCGCTGCTGGCCGAGCGCGCCGCCGACCTGCGCGATATCGGTCGCCGTGTGCTGGCCCAGTTGTGTGGCGTGCAGGCGGTGGTCGAGCCCGAGCAGCCCTACGTGCTGGTGATGGCCGAGGTGGGCCCATCCGATGTGGCGCGCCTGGACCCGGCGCGGGTCGCCGGCATCATCACCGCCCAGGGCGGCGCCACGGCCCACAGCGCCATCGTCGCCCGGGCCCTGGGCATCCCGGCGGTGGTCGGTGCCGGCGCGGCAGTGCTGCTGCTGGAGAGCGGCACGCCGCTGCTGCTCGATGGCCAGCGCGGGCAGGTCGAGGTCGCGCCGCCCGAGGCCCGCTTGCAACGGGCGCTGGCCGAGCGCGATGCCCGCGAGCGGCGCTTGCAGATCGCCTGGGCCAACCGCCATGAGCCGACCCTGACCCGCGACGGCCACGCGGTCGAAGTGTTCGCCAACATCGGCGAAAGCAGTGGCATCGACAAGGTAGTGGAGCAGGGTGCCGAAGGCGTCGGCCTGCTGCGCACCGAGCTGATTTTCATGGCCCACCCGCAACTGCCCGATGTGGCCACCCAGGAGGCCGAGTACCGCCGGGTGCTCGACGACCTGTGCGGACGCCCGCTGGTGGTGCGTACCCTCGATGTGGGCGGCGACAAGCCCTTGCCGTACTGGCCGATCGCGGCGGAAGAGAACCCGTTCCTCGGCGTGCGCGGCGTGCGTCTGACCCTGCAACGCCCGCAGGTGATGGAAGAGCAACTGCGGGCCCTGCTGCGCGCAGCGGACAATCGCCCGCTGCGCATCATGTTCCCCATGGTCGGCCAGCTCCATGAATGGCGCGCCGCCAAGGCCATGGTCGAGCGCCTGCGCCAGGAAATTCCGGTGGCCGACCTGCAAGTGGGCATCATGGTCGAGGTACCGTCGGCCGCCTTGCTGGCGCCGCAGTTGGCCCGCGAGGTGGACTTCTTCAGCATCGGCACCAACGACCTGACCCAGTACACCCTGGCCATCGACCGTGGCCACCCAAGCCTCTCGGCCCAGGCCGACGGCCTGCACCCGGCGGTGCTCAATCTGATCGACATGACCGTGCGCGCCGCCCATGCCCAGGGCAAGTGGGTGGGCGTGTGCGGCGAGCTGGCGGCCGATCCGCAGGCCGTGGCCGTGCTGCTGGGCCTGGACGTGGACGAACTGAGCGTCGCCGCCCGCAGCATCCCTGAAGTCAAGGCACTGGTGCGCCAGGCCGACCTTTCGACGGCCCGCGCCCTGGCGCGCGAGGCCCTGCAACAAGACAGCGCCGAGGCAGTCCGGGCGCTGGTGGAGCGTTACTGATGGCCAAGATTCTCACCCTCACCCTCAACCCGGCGCTGGATATCACCATCAGCCTCGATCGCCTGCGCCCCGGCGCGGTCAACCGTAGCCAGGCCCAGCACAGCCATGCCGCCGGCAAGGGGCTGAACGTCGCCCAGGTGCTGGCCGACCTGGGCCACAGCGTGACCGTCGGCGGTTTTCTCGGGCTCGACAACCTGGCGCCGTTCGAGGCGCTGATTGCCTGGCGTGGGTTCGCCGACTGCTTCGTCCGTGTGCCCGGCGAGTCCCGCAGCAACATCAAGCTGGTCGAGGCCGATGGCCAGGTCACCGATATCAACGGCCCCGGGCCTGAAGTCGACGAGGCCGCCCGCGACGCTTTGCTGCAACGCCTGGCCGAGGTGGCCCCGGGGCATGACGCCGTGGTGGTGGCCGGTAGCCTGCCGCGGGGGATCAGCCCCGAATGGCTGCGCGAGCTACTGCTGATGCTCAAGTCGCAGGGGTTGAAGGTGGCCCTGGACAGCAGCGGCGAGGCCTTGCGCGTCGGCCTCGAGGCCGCGCCCTGGCTGGTCAAGCCCAATACCGAGGAGCTCGGCGAGGTGCTCGGGCAGCCTGTGCTTGACGCGGCCGGCCAGCGCGCCGCCGCGCAGCGCTTGCTGGCCAGCGGCGTCGAGCATGTGGTGGTGTCTCAGGGCGAGCAGGGCGTGACCTGGTTCGCCGCCGGCCTGGCGCTGCATGCGCAACCGTCGAAGGTGCGCATCGCCAGCACTGTCGGCGCCGGTGATTCACTGGTCGCCGGCATGGTCCATGGTCTGCTCCAGGCCGAAGCGCCCGTCGCCACCTTGCGCCGCGCCACCGCCATCGCCGCCCAGGCGGTCACCCAGGTCGGCTTCGGCATCCACGATCGCGAGCAACTGGCCCTGCTGGAGGCCGCCGTGCACCTGGCAGAACAACAAGAAGAGGGCTGCTGATGAACATTGCCATTGTCACCGCCTGCCCCAACGGGCAGGTGTCCAGCGTGCTCAGCGCCCGCCTGTTGGCCGCCGTGGCCCAGCGTCGGGGCTGGAGCACCAGTGTCGAGGTGCAGGATGCCGAGCACCCCGAGCGTCGCCTGACTGCGGCGCAGATCCTTGATGCCGACTGGGTGCTGGTGGTCAGCACCGGGCCGATGGACCTGGCGCGCTTCGCGGGCAAGCGCCTGTACCAGAGCACGCCGGCCCAGGCACTGGCGGACCGCGAGGGGTTTCTTGACCAAGCCGCCGCCGAGGCGCGGGTACACGAGCCGGCGCCGGCCCCGCAGGGCAGCGCGCCGAAAATCGTCGCGGTGACTGCCTGCCCGACCGGCGTGGCCCACACCTTCATGGCCGCCGAAGCGCTGCAACAGGCCGCGCAGACCATGGGCTACCAGCTCACCGTGGAGACCCAGGGCTCGGTCGGCGCGCGCAACCCGCTGCCGGCCGAGGCCATCGCCGAAGCCGACGTGGTGCTGCTGGCCGCCGATATCGAAGTGCCGGCTGCGCGTTTCGCTGGCAAGCGCATCTACCGCTGCGGTACCGGCATCGCCCTCAAGCAGGCCCGCGCCACGCTGGACAAGGCACTGGCCGAGGGCAAGGTGGAGGCTGCGGGGGATGCGCCTGGCGCGGTGCAGCAGGCCGAGAAGACGGGCGTCTACAAGCACCTGCTGACCGGGGTGTCGTTCATGCTGCCGATGGTGGTGGCCGGCGGCCTGCTGATTGCCTTGTCGTTCGTGTTCGGCATCGAGGCCTACAAGGAGGCCGGCACGCTGCCCGCCGCGCTGATGCAGATTGGTGGTGAGGCGGCGTTCAAGCTGATGGTGCCGCTGCTCGCCGGCTACATCGCCTGGTCCATCGCCGACCGTCCGGGGCTGGCGCCCGGGATGATCGGCGGCTTGCTGGCGAGTACGCTGGGGGCGGGGTTCATTGGCGGCATCGTCGCCGGCTTCCTGGCCGGCTACAGCGCCAAGGCCATCGCCCGTTGGGTGCGCCTGCCCAGTAGCCTCGACGCGCTCAAGCCGATCCTTATCATCCCACTGCTGGCCAGCCTGTTCACCGGCCTGGTGATGATCTATGTGGTCGGCCAGCCCGTGGCCGCCATGCTCGAAGGGCTGACCCACTTCCTCGACAGCATGGGCACTACCAACGCCATCCTGCTCGGGCTGCTGCTCGGCGGCATGATGTGTGTGGACCTGGGCGGCCCGATCAACAAGGCCGCCTATGCGTTCTCGGTAGGGCTGCTGGCGTCGTCGAGCTACGCGCCGATGGCCGCGACCATGGCCGCCGGCATGGTGCCGCCGATCGGCCTGGGCATCGCCACCTTCCTGGCCCGACGCAAGTTCGCCCAGAGCGAGCGCGAGGCCGGCAAGGCCGCGCTGGCGCTGGGGCTGTGCTTCATCTCTGAAGGGGCGATCCCGTTCGCCGCCAAGGACCCGTTGCGGGTGATCCCGGCGAGCATCGCCGGTGGCGCGCTGACCGGGGCCTTGTCGATGTACTTCGGCTGCAAGCTGATGGCGCCCCATGGCGGCCTGTTCGTGCTGCTGATCCCCAACGCGATCAACCATGCGCTGCTGTACCTGCTGGCGATCGTGGCCGGCAGCCTGCTGACGGCGGTGGTGTATGCCGTGATCAAGAAGAGCGAACAGGTGGAGATGGTGGTGGCGCCGGCCAAGGGGTAGCCAGGCCCGGCGCAATCCCTGTAGGAGCGGCCTCGTGCCGCGAAAGTGGCGCGGAGCGGCCCCAGGATTTCAGCGTCATACACAGTGAATGGGGCTGCTTTGCAGCCCTTTCGCGGCACAAGGCCGCTCCTACAGAGGGTGCGGTCAGCCCCGCGTCTTGCCCCGCAACGGCTTCAGCAGATCGCCCAGCCCGTTGTGGTCGATCTCATGCATCAACGCCAGCAACGCGCCCAGCTCCCCGGGCGGGAAGCCCTTGCGGGCGAACCACGCCAGGTAATCGCCGGGCAGGTCGGCAATGATCCGCCCCTGGTACTTGCCGAAGGGCATGGTGCGGGTGACCAGCAGTTGCAGGGATTCGGGTTTCATCGGGCATCGGCCTGTGGCAGGTGAAGCGCGGACCATACTGCAAACTGCACGACGACCCAAGCGGCGATCATGCAGAACGCCGTTTTCAGGTTTTTTGTTTTTCATTTCAAGCTATTGATTTTAATGAATAATTTCATATTCATTAGCCTGGCACGAAGCCTGCTCCGGTAAAGGTGACTATCACCTGCCAAGGAGTTTGTTGCCATGAGCAATCCCAACAAAGACACGATCGATGTACTCAACGACCTGATCGAGTACAGCAAGGACGGTGAGAAAGGCTTCAAGACCTCCGCCGAGGATGTGAAGAACCCACAACTCAAAGCCTTCTTCGTGCAGCGCGCCAGCGAGTGCGCCAGTGCCGCGGCCGAGCTGCAGGGCGAGGTGCGCCGGCTGGGTGGTGACCCGGAGACCAGCACCAGCATCAGCGGCGACCTGCACCGCGGCTGGGTCAACCTCAAGTCGATGGTCACCGGCAAGGATGAAGAGGCGGTGCTCAACGAGGTGGAGCGTGGTGAAGACCATGCGCTCAAGGCCTACAAAGAGGCCCGCGAGAAGCTGGTCAAGCTGGGGCGCTCGGCCAATGACCAGAGCTATACGCTGGTGGAGAAGCAGCTGCAGGGCGTGCAGCGCAATCATGACCAGGTGAAGGCGCTGCGTAACGCGGCACGTGCTCGGTCTTGAGATCTTTGGGGCCGCTTTGCGGCCCTTTCGCGGCACAAGGCCGCTCCTACAAGGGGAACGCATTCCTCTCTGTAGGAGCGGCCTTGTGCCGCGAAAGGGGCGCGAAGCGGCCCCTTAGGCCATCGGCCCTTCAACCCGATTCCGGCCATTGGCCTTAGCCCGGTAAAGCGCCTCGTCCGCATCGGCCAGCAGCGTCGACAAATCCTGCGCGGTGCCCGGCACATGCAGGCCGATCCCCACGCTGACCGTCACCGACCGCTCGTCATCGCCAAACGGCGGCATCGCCTCGACGCTGGCGCGAATGCGTTCGGCCAGCAACCGGGCGCCAGCCAGCTCGGTTTCCGGCAGCACCACCTGGAACTCCTCCCCGCCATAACGCGCCGCCAGGTCCGCCGGGCGCCGAATGCACAGCTCAAGGGTCGTGGCCACCTCGCGCAGCACGTGGTCGCCGCCGGCATGGCCATGGCGCTGGTTGAACGCCTTGAAGTGATCCACATCCACCATCAGCACCGCCAGCGGCTTGCGGTTGCGCTGGGCGCGCGCCCATTCCTGGCGCAACACCTGGTCCAGGCGACGACGGTTGGCAAGGCCCGTGAGGCTGTCGGTGGCGGCAAGCGTGGCCAGGCCTTGCTCGGCATCGTGGCGGCGGCGCAATTCACGGCCCAGCAGCAGGGTCAGCCAGAGGATGCCGATGCACAGCACGCCGGTGGCCACGCTGACCACGATCGCGGTGCGGCGCCACGACTGGAACACCTCGTCGGCCGAGTGCGCCACCAGCACGATCAGCGGCAGGTCGGCAACTCGGGCGAAGGTGTAGAGGCGCTGGCCTTCATAGGTAGTCGAGCGGGCGGTGAAGCTGCCGCTGCGCTCCTCGAGGATGCGCTTGAAGTTGGGGCGTTCGCTGAAACTGGTGCCGATCAACGGGTCCTGCGGGCGGGTTGGCTGGCGTGCCAGCAGTTGGCCGTCGGTGTTGAGCAGGTTGATGCTGCTGTCCACGCCGATGTCCAGGCGCTGGAACAGCTCGTTGAAGTAGGACAGGCGCAGGGCCCCGGCGGCCAGGCCCTGGAATTCGCCGTTGGCGCCGGAGATGCGCCGGCTGAAGCTGATGCACCAGTCCAGCTCGCCCAGCCGCGCCTTGAACGGCGGGCTGATCAGCAGGCCCAG
Source organism: Mitsuaria sp. RG (assembly GCF_028369275.1). NCBI lineage: Bacteria > Pseudomonadati > Pseudomonadota > Betaproteobacteria > Burkholderiales > Sphaerotilaceae > Roseateles > Mitsuaria sp. RG. The sequence goes on along the minus strand of NZ_JAQMYQ010000002.1, from coordinate 67,921 downwards.
GCCCGGGTGGTCGCGGTGGGCCTGGAAGGCCACGGTGTCGGCGAAGTTGGCCTGGCGCGGCACCGCGCTGGTGGAGTCGCCGAGCACATCGCCCTTGGCGTCGAGCCAAAGGATGTCACCGCGCACCGGCGCGGAGAAGGCCTGGTTGAAGAGGATCTGCTGGCGCAGCTTGGCCGGCACGTTGAGCAGCTCGGGGTGCTGCACGGCCCAGATCAGGCCCTTGAGCGACTGGTCGTAGAGTTCGACGTTGCGCAGGATGTCGCTTTCGATCAACTGCACGATGTTGCTCGAGGAGCGCATTTCCGATTGCTCGACGCTGTCGCGCTCGCGGGCCAGCAGGTAGCTGACGATGGCCACGATGGCGAGCACGGCAAGGCAGCTGCCCAGGTTGAGGACCAGCTCGGGGTGTGACTTGTACAGGGCGGATCGTGGTGATCGGGTGGGCAACGTCATGCTCGCAACTGCATAAGCCCCGGGATCCATGGGGAGTGGGCCGGAAAGCGGCGGCGGTATTTTAGGCAAGGCGGGATTGTCGGACAAGATCAAAGCTGATTTGGCCGACGGAAATGATTCAGTAGGTCCATCGCGGGGCAAGCCCGCTCCCACCATTCGCCAGGGCCAGGGCCAGGGCCAGGGCCAGGTCATGGTCGTGGGAGCGGGCTTGCCCCGCGATGGGATGTACGACATTTCCGAATCTGAAACCAAATGCTTCAGTTGGGCCGAGCTTGGGACCTATCCTACGCGTCTGCCGGAAGGGGCTGGATAGGCGGGGAAATGCATCAGGGCTAACGTCTTCGGGTCGCCGAATTTGGTGATCGGGTGTGAGAAACCCGAACGATGTTGGTCCCGCATTCTGTTACGGCAGCTGTGCATGGGCAGACCTAGGTCTGGCCGGGTTCCGATGTCCTCGGTTTTCTCACCCCATGTACGGCTGCCACCCTTATCTGGTGAGAAAGGATGAGCTGGCGGTTTCCTTTAATGACATTGGAAAACGCACATGAAGAAGCTGGTACCTGATCCCCCCATCCCCTACATCTCCATCATCGACCACCTGCCGCTGGCCGAAGTCTGGGAGCATGCCGCCGTCCTGATGACCATGATGACCCGCACTTGCGACGTCTACATGGCCTTTCCCGTGGATGAGCGTCCCGAGATCCTGGTGGATAACATTTCCATCCTCAGCCGGCTGCTGAGCTGCCTGATGGCCCACGCCAGGTCGCTGGAGGTGCAGCCATGAGCGAGCAGCCCGAGCCTTGTGCCACTGCCGGCGTTTCGACGTTCCTGGAGTGTTTTCGAAGGGGATTTAAAAGCGGGGAGTGCGGCGCGGATCCTCAGCGCCATGGCCAAGGCGTTGATCAATGACCTGGAGATCGGCTTGAACCGTAACCGTTGAAGCCCATCGAGGGGCAAGCCCGCTCCCACGCCTGATAAGCCACCTGGCGTGGGAGCGGGCTTGCCCCGCGATCGGTTCCGGATCAGAACACGTTCAGCGGATAATCCACGATCACGCGGAATTCGTTGTTGTCCTGGATGTTCGAGTACGCCGCGTTGGCCCGGTGCGTGGCATAGCGCAGCAGCACCGACAGGTCCTTCAGCTGGCCTTGCTGGAACACGTACTTCACGTCGAAGTCGCGCTCCCAGTGCCGGGCATTCTCGCCGTCGGCGTTATAGAAGGCGTAGTACTGGGTGTCCTGGCTGGCCTTGGTCAGGTCGGCCTTGCCGCGCGAGTACGACAGCGAGGTGCTCAGGCCCGGCATGCCGAGGCCGGCGAAGTCGTAGTCGTACTGCAGCTTCCAGGAACGCTCGTTCGGCGCGTTGAAGTCCGAGTACATGCGCGAGTTGTCGAGGAAGATGCTGTCGCCCAGGTTGATGTAGTCGAACGGCGTGTCGCCGTTGACTCGCTGGTAGGCGGCGGTGACGCTGTGGTACCCGGCGGCCACGGTGAAGTGCACGCTCCAGGTGTTGTTGTCGATGTCGCCCAGCTTCGACTGGCCGGTGTCCTGGGTGTGGTAGAAGTGTACGCCCGGGTTCAGGCTGACCAGATCGTTGACCTGGTAGGTGTAGTCGAAGTCGGCGTAGTACTGGTTCCAGATGTCCTTCAGCTCGGCGGCGTAGACGTTGGCGGTAACGCCTTTGGTGCCGCTCCAGGAGGCGCCGGCCCAGCTCAGGTTCTGGCTGTCCTGCTCGCGCGTCTGGTTGCTGTAGTAGGTGTTGATGCGGCGGTGGCCGCTCTGGTTGTACGGCTTGGTGAAGCTGACCTTGCCGCCTTCGAGCATCAGCCCGTCGATGCTGCGGTTGGTCACGGCGACGCCGCGGAAGGTCTGCGGCAGCATGCGGCTTTCGCCACCGGCGATCACCGGGTTGGTGAGGAACAGGTCACCGGCCTTGAACTCGGTGTCGAAGCCCTTGAGCTTGATCGCGCCGCCGGCGGTGGAGAAGGCGTGGCGTGCCTTGTCTTCCGGCGCGCTTGGCAGGATCGAGGTGCCGGCGCGGCCACCGCCGCCGTCCAGCTTCAGTCCGACCATGGCGTGGGCGTCGAGGCCGAAGCCGATCACGCCCGGCGTGTAGCCGGACTCGAAGCGGGCGACGGCGCCTTGGCCCCACTCGCGCTTGTCCTTGATCGAGGCATTCTTCTCGTTGCGGTTGAAGTAGGCATTTCTGAAATGCAGGTTCAGCGTGGAACCCTCGATGAAGCCTTCAGCCTTGTCTTCATCGGCCTGTGCGGCCACGGGCATCGTTGCGGCCAATGCAACGAACAACGGGGTGAAACGAAACGCAAAAGACACCGGTACAAACTCCTTTGGTCAAGCGATGGGGCAGTTTTTTATTGTCGTGTCTGCAAGTTCTTATTAGAGACGTAACAGCCAGGCTGATATTTTCGACGCATAAAAAAAGCCGCTGAAAGGCAGCGGCTTTGAAAGGCTAACATATCGTCACGGGCACTGCCCATGGTGTAGCCAAGGGAAAACTGGAAACTGGAGTCAGGCCAATCAGCTGTCGGCATCGGTGTCGACAGAGACTTTGGAAGCAGTCTGCCGTGCGTCTTTTACCGCATCGGCCTGTTGCGCGGCGTAGGCTTCGCGAGCCTCTTGGTGAACGGCGGCAAACTCAGCGTTACGGGCGACAAAGGCCGGGGATTCTTCCGCCATGGCCAGGGGCGACAACAACAGGGAAGACAGGACGAACACGCTGGCAATACCCATACTGTTGGACATGTGATGCAACCTTCTTGCGCGGCAAGTGCTAATGGAGACAGGGCTAAAGTTAGTCCTGTAAACAGCGGGGAAACAGAGGCTGTTCAGATAAGCACTGTTGCGCAAAAAGTAATGATCACGGCAAAAACACTCAGACTTTTACCGCAAACCCGCGTAGTTGAGCGTTTGGCAAGTTGATACCGAAGGTATTGGCGCCCGCTTCGCTGTGCACGAAAACACTGCCGCCGTGCATCAGGGCGATCGCCTTGACGATGGCCAGGCCCAGTCCGTGGTTGCCGCCGCCGCTGTTGGCGCGTGCCGCATCCACCCGGTAGAAGCGCTCGAACAGCATCGGCAGGTGCTCGTCGGCAATCGCCGGCCCCGGGTTGCTCACGGCGATGCTGACCTGTTCCTCGCCCGCCTCGATGCGCACCTGGATCACCTGGTGCGGCGCGGTGTGCTGCACGGCGTTGTTCAGCAGGTTGATCAGCGCCCGGCGCAGCTGGGCCTTCTCGAAACAGGCCTGGGCGTCACCGCTGACGCTGACGCTGACCTGGGCGTCCTCGAGGATGAAATCGAGGTAGTCGAGGGTGGTGGCCACTTCCTCGGCCAGTGAGGCGCTGGTCAGCGAGGTGGCCTTGCTGCCCTGGTCGGCGCTGGCCAGGAACAGCATGTCGTTGATGATGCTGCGCAGGCGCTCCAGCTCTTCGAGGTTCGATTGCAGCACCTCGAAGTAGTGCTCGGCGCTGCGCCCGCGGGTCAGGGCGACCTGGGTCTGGCCGATCAGGTTGGTCAGCGGCGAGCGCAGTTCGTGGGCGACATCGGCGTTGAACGCCTCGAGTTGCGAATAGGCCTGGCTGACCCGGTCAAGGGCGGCGTTGAAGGCACCGGCGAACTGCGCCAGTTCCGGCGGCAGGTCGCGGGTCTGCAGGCGCCCGTCCAGGCGTGGCGGGGCCAGGGCCTGGGCTTCGTCCGACAGCGCCAGCAGAGGCTTGAGGCCGATGCGCGCGACCCAGTAGCCGAGTAGCGAGGCCAGCAGCACGCCGAAGGCGGCCAGGCCGACGATGGCCACCAGCAGGCTGTGCTGGGCCTGCCAGAAGGTCTCGGTGTCGATGCCGATCAGAAAGCGCAGCGATGGGCGCTCACCCAGTGCCGGCAGTTCGCTGACCAACACCTTGTACGGGTAGGGGCTGTCGCTCAGGCGCAGGTCGCGCATGCCCGGCGCGCCCTCGGCGAAGCCGCGCACCTGTTCGGTGGGATGGCCGTATTCGAACGCCGGGTTGCTGCTCACCACCCAGAAGCGGATGCGTCGGTCTTCCTCGCTGAGCAGGTTGAGCTTGTTGTTGATCTTGGCCCAGTGCTCGGGAGTGCCGTAGCGGTTGAGGGTGGATTCGAGCACGCTGAAGCGCGCGTCCAGTTCGGCGGCCGGCAGCAGGTCGAGGCTGCGGTCGACCTGGCGGTACAGGGCGCTGCCGATCAGCACGAACACGGCCAGGGCCACCAGGGTGAACAGGGCCGAGAGGCGCAGGGCGATGGAGTTGCCGGGTTTGGCACGCAAGAGGTTCATGTCCGATTGCCCGTCGGAGGTTCGTGGGAGCGGGCTTGCCCCGCGAACACCGGCCAAGCCGGTGCCATCCACGGCGCCGCCTGCATCGCGGGGCAAGCCCGCTCCCACGCTATCAACGAAATGCGTGCAGCGCCCCTGAGGCTACCCACGGTTCTCCAGGACATAACCCATACCTCGAATGGTATGCAGCAGCTTGTTGTCGAACGGCCCGTCGAGCTTGGCGCGCAGGCGCTTGATGGCCACCTCGACGACATTGGCGTCGCTGTCAAAGTTGATGTCCCAGACCAGCTCGGCGATGGCGGTCTTGGACAGGATCTCGCCCTGGCGCCGGGCCAGCACGCTGAGCAGCGAGAACTCCTTGGCGGTCAGGTCCAGGCGCGATCCCGCGCGGGTGGCCTTGCGCGCCATCAGGTCGATCCACAGGTCGGCGACCTGAATCTGCAAGGGCTCGTGGATGGCACTGCGCCGGGTCAGCGCCTGCAGGCGGGCGACCAGTTCGAGGAACGAGAACGGCTTGCCCAGGTAGTCGTCGGCGCCTTCGCGCAGGCCGTGGATACGGTCCTCGACCCGCTCGCGGGCGGTGAGCATGATCACCGGCGTCTGCTTGCGCGCCCGCAGTGCGCGCAACACGCCATAGCCATCCAGGCCCGGCAGCATCACGTCGAGCACGATCACCGCGTAGTCGCCTTCCAGGGCCAGGTGCAGACCGTCGATGCCGTCGCGGGCCAGGTCGACGGTGAAGCCCTGCTCGGTGAGGCCGCGATGCAGGTAGTCGGCGGTTTTCTCTTCGTCTTCGATGATCAGCACACGCATGGTCTTGTCTCAACTGGCGGTCGGCGCGGGGGCGGCAGCGGCCCGGCGGCGGAGGAACAGACGCTCCAGGGCCAAGTATATGACCGGGGTGGTGAACAGCGTCAGGGCCTGGCTCACCAGCAGGCCGCCGACCACGGCGATGCCCAGCGGCTGGCGCAGCTCGGCGCCGGTGCCGAAGCCGAACATCAGCGGCACCGCGCCAAGCAGCGCGGCCAGGGTGGTCATGATGATCGGACGGAAGCGCACCAGGCATGCCTGGCGGATCGCCTGCTCTGGCGTCATGCCATGGTGACGCTGGGCGTCGAGGGCGAAGTCGATGAGCAGGATGCCGTTCTTCTTGACGATGCCGATCAGCAGCACCACGCCGATCAGGCCCATGATGGTGAAGTCCTGGCCCATCAGCCACAGCAGGATCAGCGCGCCCAGGCCCGCCGAGGGCAAGGTGGAGATGATGGTCAGCGGGTGCACGAAGCTCTCGTAGAGCACGCCGAGGATGATGTACACCGCCACCAGCGCGGCGAGGATCAGGTACGGCTGGCTCGACAGCGAGCTCTGGAACGCCTGGGCCGCGCCCTGGAAGTTGCCGGCGATGGAGTCGGGCATGCCCAGCTCGCGCTGGGTGCGTTCAAGGATCTGCACCGCATCGCCCAACGCCACGCCGGGGGCCAGGTTGAACGACAGGTTGGCCGCCGGGAATAGGCCGTCATGGCTGATCGACAGGGGGCCGGTGCTGGGCGGCGCGACATGGGCCAGGGCCGACAGCGGCACCATTTCGCCGGACAGCGGCGAGCGCAGGTAGAAGTAGTTGAGGCTTTCGGCCTTGCCACGCTGGCGGGCGTCCAGTTCGAGGATCACCTTGTACTGGTTGGTCTCGGTCTGGAACTCGCTGATCTGCCGCTGGCCGAAGGCGTCGTACAGTGCCTGGTCGACGTCGGTGGTGGTCAGGCCGAAGCGCGCCGCGGCCTGGCGGTCGATGTCGATGCGGGTGACGCTGGCGCCCAGCTGCAGGTCGTTGGACAGGTCGCGAAACGCCGGATTTTCACGCAAGCGCTCGGTCAGGCGCTGGGTCCACAGGTTCAGGGCCACGCCGTCGTTGCTCTTGAGCACGTACTGGTACTGGGTGCGCGAGGGGCCGGAGCTGAGGTTGATGTCCTGCCCGGCGCGCAGGTACAGGACGATGCCGGGGATTTGCATCAGTTTCGGGCGCATGCGGTCGATCCATTCACTGGCCGACACATCGCGTTCGCCACGGGGCTTGAGGGAAATCCAGAAGCGGCCGTTGGCGATGGTCTGGTTGCTGCCGGTGACGCCGACCGAGTGGGAGAAGGCGCGCACCGCAGGGTCGGCCTCGATGATCTTCGCCAGGGCCTGGTGTTTCTCGATCATCGCCGGGTAGGAGACATCCGCCGCCGCTTCGGTGGTGCCGAGGATGAAACCGGTGTCCTGCAACGGGAAGAAGCCCTTGGGGATGGCCACGTAACCGGCCACCGCCAGCGCCAGGGTCAGGCCGAAAACGCCGAGGGTGATGCGCCGATGCACCAGGGCCCGGTCCAGGCCCTTTTCGTACCAGCGCACCAGGCGCTGGCCGAGGCCGCCGTGCTGCTCCTCGGGCGGGCGGCGCATGCACAGCGCGGCCAGGGTCGGCGCCAGGGTCAGCGAGACCACCACCGAAATCAGGATGGTCGCGGTGGCGGTCAGGGCGAACTCCTTGAACAGCCGGCCGACCACGCCGCCCATGAACAGCAGCGGAATGAACGCGGCGATCAGCGAGAAGCTGATCGACACCACGGTGAAGCCGATCTCGCCGGCGCCCTTGAGCGCGGCGGTGCGGCTGTCGTCGCCGGCCTCCAGGTGGCGGTGGATGTTCTCCACCACGACGATGGCGTCATCCACCACGAAGCCCACGGCGATGACGATGGCCACCAGGGTCAGGTTGTTGAGGCTGAAACCGAACACGTACATCAGCGCGCAACTGGCGATCAGCGACACGCCGAGCACGCTGGAGACGATGAAGGTGGCCGACCACTGGCGCAGGAACAGCGCCATCACCCCGATCACCAGGGCCACGGCGATCATCAGGGTCAGCTCCACTTCGTGCAGCGAGGCACGGATGGTCTGGGTGCGGTCCTGCAGCACCGAGACATCGACCGCCGCCGGCAGCATCTCCTGCAGGCGCGGCAGGGCTTCGAGCACCCGGTCCACGGTGTCGACGATGTTGGCGCCGGGCTGGCGGAAGATCACCAGGTTCAGCCCCGGCCGGTCGCCGGACCAGGCCTTCACATAGGCGTTCTCGGCGCCATCGATCACCTTGGCCACGTCGGCCAGGTGCACCGGCGCGCCATTGCGGTAGCTGACGATCAGCCTGGCGTAGTCCTCGGGATGGAACAGCTGGTCGTTGGCGGCAATGGTCGACACGCTGTGTTCGCCGTACAGCGCGCCCTTGGCCAGGTTGAGGCTGGTCTGCTGGATGGCCAGGCGGATATCGGCCAGGGTCAGGCCGATGGCGGCGAGCTTCTCGGGCTGGGCCTGCACGCGGATGGCCGGGCGCAGCTGGCCGGTGATGTTGATCAGGCCGACCCCGTCGATCTGGCTGAGCTGGCGGGCCAGCAGGGTCTCGGCGTAATCGCTCAGTTCGTTGCCGGGCATCTGCGTCGAGCTGACGGTGAGGATCAGCACCGGGCTGTCGGCCGGGTTGACCTTGCGCCAGGTGGGCGGGCTGGGCATGTCCTGGGGCAGGCGCGCGGTGGCGGTGTTGATCGCCGCCTGGACTTCCTGGGCGGCGGTGTCGATGTTCTTGTCGAGGGTGAACTGCAGGATCAGGTTGGTCGAGCCCAGGGCGCTGCTGCTGGTCATCTGGGTCATGCCGGGGATGGCGCTGAACTGCACCTCCAGGGGCGTCGCCACCGACGAGGCCATGGTTTCCGGGCTGGCGCCGGGCAATTGGGCGGTGACCTGGATGGTCGGGAAGTCGGCCTCGGGCAGGGGCGCCACCGGCAGGCGCGGGAAGGCGATGGCGCCCAGCAGCACCAGGGCGAAGGTCAGCAGCAGGGTGGCGATGGGGTGGTCGATGCACCAGGCCGAGACGCCGTTGCGGGTGTTCATGGCTGGCTCGCCTCGGCTTTGGCGTTGTCGGTAAGGGCCTCATCGCGGGGCAAGCCCGCTCTCACGTCCTGTTGCTGCCTGGGTGGGAGCGGGCTTGTCCCGCGATTGCCATCCGCCAGGCGCTGCGACTGCTTGCACTGTGACTCGCCACTGAGCTCCACGTGGCTCCCCGGCTTGAGCCGCGACTGTCCATCGAGCACCAGGCAATCGCCGGCCTTGACCCCGGCGATGACGTTCAGCGTGCTGTCCTGGTACACCACCTTGACCGGCACGGCGCTGACCTTGTCGCCGTCCATGCGGTAGACGAAGTGGCCGTCGATGCTGCGTTGCACCACCGGCGGCGGCACCACCAGGGCGTCCTCGTCCACCGCCGTGCGCAGGCGCACGGTGACCAGCTGGCCGGGCCACAGGCGGCCGTCCTGGTTGTCGAACTCGGCCTTGATCCGCACCGTGCCGGTGGTGGTCGAGACCTGGTTGTCGATCAGCATCAGGTGACCCTTGGCGAGCAGGCTGCGTTCACCGTCGGCGTCCATGTACGCTTCGACCTCGGCGGGGGTAGGCGATTTCAGCAAGCCCTGCAGGACCGGGAGCTGCTGCTGAGGCAGGGCGAACTCCACGGCGATCGGGTCGATCTGGGTGACGCTGAACAGGCTCTGGGTGTCGCTGGTACGCACCAGATTGCCGGGGTCGACGTTGCGGATGCCGACGCGGCCAGTGACCGGGGAGCGGATCTGTGTGTAGCTGAGTTGTACCGCGGTGTTGTCGATGGCCGCCTGGTTGCCTTTGATGGTTGCCTGCAACTGGTTCACCAGGGCCTGCTGCTGGTCGAGGGTCTGCTTCGACACGCCGTCGTCGGTGCTGAGCAACTGGTAGCGCTTGAGGTTGACGTTGGCCACCTGCAACTGCGCCTGGGTCTGGCCGAGCTGGGCGCGGGCCTGGTCCAGGCTGGCGCGGATCGCCCGGTCGTCGAGAGTCGCCAGCAGGTCGCCTTGCTTGACCCACTGGCCTTCCTTGACCAGCACCTGGGTCAGCACGCCCTCGACCTGGGGGCGGACCTCGACGCTGTGCAGCGACAGCACCGAGCCGATGGCGCCGAGGTAACGCGGCACGTCCTGCTGGGCCACGGCTATCACCCGCACGGGGATCGCGCTGGCGGCGCGATTGGCCGGGGCTTCGTGGCGCAATCCCTGCCAGGTGCCGACGACGGCCAGCAGGACAAGGGCCAGGGCGGCGATAACGAGGGAGCGGGACGGACGTCGCATCGGGGCGGGCACCTTGGCCAAGGGGCTAAGAAAAGGATTCGGCTATTGCAGGGTTATAGCGCGCTGACCGGGTCGGCAGCGTGACGCCTGGCTGTCACGGCTGTCAGTTTCGGCGGCTTGATGGCCAAGTGCCAATACCCTGCCATGGATCAATGTTGCGCCGGCGTTTGCCCCTAGAGTCGTACGCCCTGCCGATTTCACGTACAACAACGAGAGCCTCCGATGAAGTGCAATATGCCTGTTACCGGTCGCGAAGTGGATTACCCCGGCGACGCCAATATCCTGTCCACCACCGACCTGGACAGCCGCATCACCTATGCCAATGACGATTTCCTGCGGGTCAGCGGATTCTCCCGCGAGGAGTTGCTGGGCAACGCCCATCACATCGTCCGCCACCCCGACATGCCGCCCCAGGCATTTGCCCAGATGTGGCAGGCGCTCAAGGCCGGGCGCTCGTGGATGGGGCTGGTGAAGAACCGCTGCAAGAACGGCGACCACTACTGGGTGAGCGCCTTCGTCTCGCCGATCAGCAGCGGCGGGCAGGCGCTGGAGTACCAGTCGGTGCGGACCAAGCCCGGGGCCGAGCAGGTCGCCGCGGCTGAACGGTGTTATGCGCGTCTGCGCGAAGGTCGGCGTGGCTGGCGCGAGCGCTTGCCGGTGCTGGGGCTGGGTTCGCGTCTGTCGCTGGCGGTCGGCGTCGTGCTGGCGTTGGTGCTGGGGGCCGGGCAGTGGTGGCTGGGGGCGCCGCTGCTGGAATCGCTGGTAGAAGTAGCGGCGGCGGCAGGTTTGAGCAGCCTGGCGATCCTGTTACTGCTGCGCCCCTACGAGCGGCTGCGCCAGCAGGCCCAGGCGATCGCCGACAACCCACTGAGCCAGCAGTTGTACACCGGCCGGCGTGATGGCCTGGGGCAGATCGAGTTCGCCATGCGCATGCTCAAGGCGCAGCTGGGGGCGGTGGTCGGGCGTATCGGCGATACCTCGTCACGCCTGGCCGGACATTCCGGCTCGCTGGTCGAGGCCTTGCACAGCAGTCATGCCAACAGCCTTGAGCAGCAGAGCGAAGCCGACCAGGTGGCCACCGCGATCCACCAGATGAGCGCCAGCGTCGCCCAGGTGGCCAGCAGCGCGCAGATGGCGGCGATGGCCGCCGACCAGGCCGAGGACGAGACCCAGTCCGGCCACCAGCTGGTCGACCGCAACCGCTGCGCGATCCAGGACCTGGCAGGTTCACTGGTCGAGGCCAGCGAGGTGATCCACCAGCTGGAGAGTCACAGCAGCGAGATCTCCGGGGTGCTCGATGTGATCCGCGGCATTGCCGAGCAGACCAACCTGCTGGCGCTCAACGCCGCCATCGAGGCGGCCCGGGCCGGTGACCAGGGGCGTGGCTTCGCGGTGGTCGCCGACGAGGTGCGCGGTCTGGCCCAGCGCACCGCGCAGTCCACCCACGATATCCAGCGCATGATCGCCGCCCTGCAGGACGGCGCCCGCGCGGCGGTGCAGGTGATGCAGCAGAGCAGCGCCCATGCCGGGCACAGTGTCGAGCAGGCGCAGCTGGCCAGCGACGCGCTGGACAGCATCAGCGTGCGGGTCAACCAGATCAACGAGATGAGCCTGCAGATCGCCGCGGCAGTGGAGCAGCAGAGCCAGGTCAGCGAGAACATCAACCGCAACATCACCAGCATCCGCCAGGCCAGCGAGGCGACGGTCAGCGTCGGGCAGCGCAGTCATAGCAGTGCCAGTGACGTGGCGGACCTGGCCAAGGACCTGCGGCGGCTGGCGGATGAGTTCTGGCGGCGGTGTCAGTGATTGATTGAGTTGTCAGGGCCGGCCCTATCGCGGGGCAAGTCCGCTCCCACAATGTTGGCATCGAAGCATCGAAGCATCGAAGCATCGAAGCATCGAAGCATCGAAGCATCGAAGCATCGAAGCATCGAAGCATCGAAGCATCGAAGCATCGAAGCATCGAAGCATCGGAGGGGGAGGGCGTGGGAGCGGGCTTGCCCCGCGATTGGATCTATCTAGAATCCGATGAACGCATAGTAGACCGGCGCCTCGCCCGTCACCTGCAAGCGATGAGCTTGTAGTTCGGCCGCAAGCGCCTCGTCCTGCACATGCACCCCCCACGGCCCATCGACCGCCTGTGGCGCTTGTTCCAGCACCGCAGCAAACGCCGCCATGTCCGGCAACCACGCAGTAAACCCGTTGCCCTTCAGCGCACTGGTGGTCATCCCCAGCGCCTGGCATATCGCCACCTTGGCGGCGATATCGTCGCGGTCCGCCTGGCGCGAGGCCTCGATCAAGGCGCGCAGTGCCTCATCCACCGGCAGGCTGCCATGAATCAGCTCAGGCCCCTGCTCCCAGGCCTCGGGCGGGCAGTCCTTGTTTTCCGGCCGCAGCGGCAGGTGCGGGTTGATTTCCGCCGGGTAGATGCGGCAGACCAGCGGCCGGCTTTCATAGATGCCGCACAGGTCGTTGTCATCGAGGTTGCGACAACGTCCCGGGTTGAACGCGGCGAAGGTGACCGACACCTGCAGTTGCCCGGCGCCACAGGGCACCGGGAACGAGCGGCGCAGCACATGCTCGCGCTGCTCTGCCGGCATGCCAGGACCATCGGCAATGAACCCTTCGATCAGCACCACCACCTGGCCGCCGGAGGCCGCCCACTGATGGGCCTCGGCAAGCGTCAGGGGCACATGATGGCCCGTGCAGCATTTGCCGCAGCCGGTGCAGGCGAAGCGAATGCTGTCGCTCATCGCTTGCCGGCTTCCCATTCGCTGGTAAAGGCTTGCTGGCGTTGGCGGTCGTAGAGGCACAGCTCGGTGCCGGTGCGGTTCTGCATGTGCTTCTGGGGGTAGGTGCCTTCGATCAGCAGCGCGCTGTAACCGACCTGGTCGTCGAACTCGGCGGGTTTGCCCAGGGCGTGGGCATCCTTGAACTGGCTGGCGGCCAGGCAGGCCTTGAGCATGTGCTGGCGCTGGTCGCTCCAGGCTTGTGGCGTCGAAGCTTGGGCGGAAACGGTTAGTAACGAAAGGCTAAGCAGTATCGAACGTAGCATGGGGCATGACCTCAACAAGAGAGGGAATTATGCCTTTCCATTGGCGCAACGCAAATTGCGAATTTTCCTACGTTTTTAGCGGAAGGCTGAAACTTTATTAGCAAGCATTGCTCGCGCTGGAAAGAGGATGATTCGTGGCTATACCTGTAGGGATTCAAAAGCCAACGGGCAACGGTGAGGTCATGGAATGCGTTTCGAGGGATCATTCGCGCAGCTGAAGGAGCGCCTGGAAATATTGGCGCAGGTTGGAACATGGAAAGAACTTAACCCGAACCAGTTTGAGTTTCGCACCCATAGCGGTGGTGTGATGTCTTGGTACCCGGGCACGGGTGAACTGAGTTTTCAGGGGAAGCCGGAGTCCTCCCTGGAGCTGGAGCAGTTGGTAAGAGGGATACTGTCACAGGACGGTGAGGCCATGCCCGATGCCCGGCCACTCATGGAAAATCTTGCGCACGCTCCTGAATTCATGAATATGTCCTTCCTGGATGATTCCTATGCGGATTCCGAGTTGGTTCTGGGATTCGTCGGGGCACTGGGAACTGACCTGAAAGTGGTTTGCCAAATTGTCGAAGATCGGCTCAAGGCGTTTCGCTATACCTCTAACTCCATTCGTATATCCAGTGAGGTTATTTCAAAAATCGGGAACGTTCCGGACACAGAAAACCGCGTTGAGCGTATAGACAGGTACATGCGTGAAGGTAATCGGTTAAGAGAGGTGTCAGGGGATAATTCGATACTGGCGTTGGGTGCTGCTGTCGCCATCAGCCAATTGAGGTACCAGAAAAATCAGGGAGCGCCTGGTAGAAATGCCTATCTGATCAACTCACTGAAAACACCGTTTGAGGTGCAGCGACTGCGGAAGATTTACGCTGGAGGGTTCTTCTTGATCGGCGTGCATGCGGACCATGAGCGCAGAAGTCGCTATCTTCTCAAGGACTTGCAGTTGACTAAGGAGCAGGCGGCGGATCTGATTTCACGGGATGAGAACGAAAAAGAGCCACATGGGCAGCACACCCGAGATACTTACCATTTGTCTGATTTCTTTGTCAGTTATGACGGGAATCTTGATGCCCTCAAGAATCAGGTCTGGCGAATTCTGGATCTGTTGTTCGGAAAGCCCTACGTCACCCCCACTTTCGATGAGTATGCGATGTTCATGGCATTTTCTGCCTCACTGAGGTCCGCTGACCTATCACGGCAGGTCGGTGCTGTACTGACCAAGCACGATTGCATCATCGCAACGGGGGCTAACGATGTACCCAAGGCAGGAGGCGGCCTGTACTGGCCAACCAGGAGTGAAACACATGAAATTGTGGATGAGGAGGATGGAAGGGACTACAAACGAGGCGAGGACTCCAACGCCATGCAAAAAAAGGAGATTGTAGACAACATCATTCGCTCATTACCCGAGCACTGTCGGGATGAAGTGGCGCCGTTGATAAGAAATAGCGGAATAAAAGATATCACTGAATACGGGCGGGTCGTCCATGCGGAAATGGAAGCGCTGCTGTCATCTTCAAGAATGGGGGTAAGTGCAGTTGATAGCACGCTGTATTGCACCACTTACCCTTGTCACAACTGTGCAAAACACATTATTGCCGCAGGTGTCGACCGTGTGGTTTATGTCGAGCCTTACCCCAAGAGTAAGGCTCAGAAATTTCATTCGGATTCGATTTCCCAGGACCGTTCGCACAAAGGGGTATTTTTTGACGCGTTCATCGGCGTGGGCCCAAGAAGCTTCTTTGATCTGTTTTCCATGAGTCTGGGTAGCGGCTACGCTGTCATACGTAAGACCGAGGATGGGCAAACGGTTGACTGGACTGAAGCAGATGCTAGATTGCGCACCCAGATGCTGCCTTGTTCATACATCGATCATGAGGATGAGGCTGGGTATACTTTGTCAATGTACTTGAAGGATGATTCCGATGAACGGAAGTAAAGAGGAATTTCTTCGTTACCTCGATGAATGTCGAGAAAAGGTCGAGCAGTGGCCGACCTGGAAGCGGGGGGCCGTGAAAGCGCCGAACCGAGAGCCAGTCGTTTCCAGGGCGGCCTCGCAGCCCCGCCCTCAGTCGACGAATAGCCGCTGAGGCCTCAAGAGCCATGCACTCGCATGGCTCTTCACGCTCTGGCTTTCAGCGCTCCTCGAATACCACCGCCCGCGCCGCCGTCACCAGGCAGTTGGTCAGCTCCGGCGAGGAGAACTTGGTCAGGATCGCATTGGCCCCCGCCAGCTTGGCCTTGTCGCCGCTCATCGCGCTGTCCAGCGAGGTGTGCAGCAGGATGTACAGGTGCTGGAAGTCGGGGGTTTCGCGCAAGGTGCGGGTGAAGGCGAAGCCATCCATCTCGGACATCTCGATGTCGGAGACAATGATGTTGATCTCCCTGTCGGTGCCTTGCAGTTCCAACAGCACGTTGATCGCATCCTTGGCGCTGCGCGCGGTATGGCACTCGATGCCGAGGTTGCGCAGGGTGTGCACCGACTGCTGCAGCGCGACCTGGCTGTCGTCCACCACCAGGATATTGGCGGCGGCCAGCAGGCTGGCGTCTTCCTCGCTGACTTCGCCCGGGTGCGGCTCGTGGGGCGGCGGGGCGATGCCATGGATGACCTTCTCGATGTCCAGCACCTGCACCAGGGCGTTGTCGACCCGGGTCACGCCGGTGATGAACGAGCGGTTGCCCGAGCCGTAGGGCGGCGGCTTGATGTCGGTGCTCAGGCAATGGACGATGCGGCTCACCGCCTGTACGTGCAGGCCCTGGCGCGAGCGGCTGATCTCGGTGACGATCAGGCAGCCGCCGTCGGGGTCGGCCAGGGGCATTTCGCCGATGGCCCGGGACAGGTCGATCACCGACAGCGAGTTGCCGCGCAGGGTGGCGACGCCTTTGACGTGCGGGTGGGCCTCCGGCAGCTTGGTCAGCGGCGGGCAGGGGATGATCTCGCTGACCTTGAGCAGGTTGATTGCCATCAGCTTGCCGCTGCGCAGGGTGAACAGCAGCAGGGACAACGAGTCCGCGCGGGCTTTTTGCGTGGCCATGGGCAACCTTCGGTTCGAAATGGGGGGAGGATGCCGGGTTATCGGCTTTTTGGCGTCAGGCTTTAGCTTAGTTTGCTATTTGCAGTCCATCGCGGGGCTGTAACTGTAGGAGCGGCCTTGTGCCGCGAAAGGGCCGCGAAGCGGCCCCGGCAGTTTCAGCGTTTCATCGATATGAGGGGCTGCTGCGCAGCCCTTTCGCGGCACAAGGCCGCTCCTGCAGGGGCTGCACATGGCCTGAAGCTAGCGCAGTCCCAGTCGCTTGGCCAACCGGCTCAGGTTGGCCCGGTCCAGCCCCAGTTCCCGCGCGGCGGCGGCCCAGTTGTCCCCGTGGCGATTCAGGCACGCTTCGACGATCTGCCGCTGATAATCATCCACCGCCTCGCGCAGCCCACCCTCGGGCAATGGCGCGTCGGCCGACGGCACCTCGGTTTCCACCTGCGGGGGCGGCGCCACGTTGCGCAGGTCGAGGTCGGCCGCCTCCAGGGTGAGGATCTTCGGCCGCTGTCCGTGTTGCCCCAGCGCCTTGAGCGCCGAACGGCCGATCAGATGCTCCAGTTCGCGCACATTGCCCGGCCAGCCGTAGGCCAGCAGTGCGGCCTGGGCGTCTGCGGACAACCGCAGGCTGCCCAGCCCCAGGCGCGAGCGGTTCTGTTCGAGGAAGTAGCCGGCCAGCAGTAGCACGTCGCGACCCCGGTCCCGCAGCGGTGGCACGTGCAACGGGTAGACGCTCAGGCGGTGGTAGAAGTCGGCGCGGAAGTGGCCGCTGCGCACTTCCTCGGCCAGGTCGCGGTTGGTCGCGGCGATCAGGCGCACATCCACGCGGTGCTCGCGATCCGAGCCCAGCCGCTGCAGCTGCCCGCTCTGCAGCACCCGCAGCAGCTTGGCCTGCACCGCCAGGGGCAGCTCGCCGACCTCATCGAGGAACAGCGTGCCGCCGTTGGCCAGCTCGAACTTGCCCCGGCGTTCGCCGTGGGCGCCGGTGAAGGCGCCGCGCACATGGCCGAACAGTTCGCTTTCCACCAGGGTGTCGGGCAGGGCGGCGCAGTTGAGGCTGACCAGCGGTTTGTCGGCACGCTGGCTGGCGTGGTGCAGGGCCTGGGCCACCAGCTCCTTGCCGACGCCGGTCTCGCCGGTGATCAGCACGGTCAGGTCGCTGCCGCCGACCAGGCGGATCTCCTCGACCAGACGTTTGTGCGCCTTGCTCTGGCCGATCAGTTCCCGGTCCTGGCCGCTGGCCTGGCGGTACACCTCGGCGCGCTGGTGTTCGTCCTCGGCACGCAGGGCCAGGTGCTCGATGCGCTCGGCCACGGTCACCGTGGCGGCGGCCAGGCTGGCGAAGGCCTGCAGGGCATCGAGCTCCAGGCTCTGGAACTGTCCGGGGGTGAGGGCGTCGAGGGTCAGCAGGCCCCACGGGCGCTCGTCGACCATCAACGGGCAGCCCATGCAGTCGTGGACTTCGAGGTCGACATGCTCGGCATTGACCAGACCGTCATAAGGGTCGGGCAACGGGCTGTCGCTGGCGAAGCGGGTCGGCTCCGGGCGCCCGAGGAGAGTCTGAAAGCGCGGGTGTTCGCTGACCTTGAAGCGCCGCCCCAGGGTGTCTGGCGACAGGCCGTCCACCGCCAGCGGCACCAGCCATTCGCCGTCCAGGCGCAACAGCGCTGCAGCATCGCAGGGCAGCAGGCCACGCATGGCACCGAGCAGGCGGCGGTAGCGCTCCTGATCGGGCAGGTCGCAGGAGAGGTCGCTGACCAGGGGGAGGAGGGCGGTGAGCAGGGGCTTTGCAGTCATATGGACTCCTGTTGGTCGTAATGACTATACGCCTGGGTGTGTCTTTATGACACTGATGTGCTCAAAAGCCTGATTTTATTGGTGTTTAAAGTTGGCACGATTGCTGAAAAGCCTTACGCAACCATTCGAAGCCAAAGGCTCAGGAGTTGTCGCAATGCTCAATGCCGAACAACGTGCAATCATCAAGGCCACTGTCCCCCTGCTGGAAAGCGGTGGCGAGGCCCTGACCACCCACTTCTACAAACTGATGCTCAGCGAGTACCCCGAGGTGCGTCCGCTGTTCAACCAGGCCCACCAGGCCAGCGGCGACCAGCCGCGCGCCCTGGCCAACGGCGTGCTGATGTACGCCCGCCACATCGACCGGCTCGAGCAGCTGGGCGACCTGGTCGGGCAGATCATCAACAAACATGTGGCCCTGCAGATCCTCCCCGAACACTATCCGATCGTCGGCAGCTGCCTGCTGCGCGCCATCGAGGAAGTGCTGGGCAAGGACATTGCCACCCCTGAAGTGATCGCCGCCTGGGCCGCCGCCTATGGCCAACTGGCCGACATCCTCATCGGCGCGGAAGAGCACCTCTATAAAGAGAAGGAGCAAGCCGCTGGCGGCTGGCGTGGTACCCGCGAGTTTCGCCTGGTGCGCCGCGAGCAGGAAAGCAGCGAGATCGTCTCGTTCTACTTCGCACCTGTCGATGGCCAGCCGGTGCTCAAGGCCGAGCCGGGCCAGTACATTGGCCTGCAACTGTTCATCGATGGCCAGGAACAGCGTCGCAACTACTCGCTGTCGGCCCTGTGCGACGGCGAGCAGTACCGCATCAGCGTCAAGCATGAGGCGGGTGGCAAGGTCTCCAACTACCTGCATGACGGGTTGATGGTCGGCGATACCCTGCAACTGTTCCCGCCGTCCGGTGACTTCACCCTGGCCGCCAGTGACAAGCCGCTGGTGCTGATCAGTGGCGGCGTGGGTATCACCCCGACCCTGGCGATGCTCGAGGCGGCGCTCAAGACCGAGCGTCCGGTGCACTTCATCCATTGCGCGCGCAATGGCGCGGTGCATGCGTTCCGCGACTGGGTCGACGGCCTGGCGGCGCGTCACCCGCAGCTCAAGCGCTTCTATTGCTACGCCGAGGACGATGGCAGTCGTGCTGCCGACGCGGTGGGCCTGCTGGATCAAGACCTGCTGGCGGAGTGGATGCCGCGTGAGCGCGATGTCGATGCCTACTTCCTCGGGCCGAAGGGCTTCATGGCCGCGATCAAGCGCCAGCTCAAGGGCTTGGGCGTGCCGGAAGGGCAGAGCCGTTACGAGTTCTTCGGGCCGGCGGCGGCGTTGGAGTAGCAATCGCCGGGGGCTGCTGCGCAGCCCGTTCGCGGCACAAGGCCGCTCCTACAGGAGTGCGCGATCCCTGTAGGAGCGGCCTTGTGCCGCGAACGGGGCGCAAAGCGCCCCCGGGGATGCTCACCATCCCAATTGCTCGCAAGCCAGCTCCCGTACCGGATGCTCCCAACCGTGGGTAATCGAGAACGAAGCGGACCATTGCATTCTCCGTGCGGGGGCTGGCTTGCCAGCCATTGGGCCTACCACCCCTTCTCTATATAGAAAGTGATGAACGCCTCTACACCCGCGTTCATCTTTAATCCTCCTTTAATCACTGTATCCTTCACTCCCGGGTGTTGAGGGGCCTGCCCCTGTCCGGCGCTCGGGCTGGCGTATTTTTCATGTGCGCCAGTGAACCGAAATCGACCCGCTCGGTCCTAGTGTCCTGTCTCGGAAATAAGCTGTTCACTTTTGGCGGCGTCTTGGGCGCCCGGCCGGCGTTGCCACTCCTCGCCATAGCCCTGCTATGACTCGTCGCGGCGCCTTGGCCGAACACCCAAGCCACTCGCCAAAAGAGAACGTATTTCCGAGACAGGACACTAGGTCATCAATGGATAGCCGCGCACGCCCCTCCTCGATGCATTCAAAGGTCATCTCCAGCGTGTAGACTGGGCGCCCCTCGGGCAGCCCGCGCTGCCACTCTCCATCGAAGGAATCGGCAATGAACGAACTCTCATCGCGCCTGAATCGGGAACGGCGCTTTCTGGTGCTCCTCGGCGTGATCTGCCTGGCGCTGATCGGCGGCGCCCTGTACATGCAGGTGGTGCTGGGCGAGGCGCCTTGCCCGCTGTGCATCCTGCAGCGCTATGCCCTGCTGTTCATCGCGCTCTTCGCCTTCATCGCCGCGGCCATGCCCGGGCGTCGCAGCCTGACCTTCTTCGAGGCGCTGGTGGTGCTCAGCGCCATCGGCGGGATCATTGCGGCGGGTAACCATGTGTATATACTCGCCAACCCGATGGTCAGCTGCGGCATCGACACCCTGCAGCCCATCGTCGACGACCTGCCGCTGGCCAAGCTCTGGCCGCTGGCCTTCCAGGTCGACGGTTTCTGCTCCACCCCGTACCCGCCGATCCTCGGCCTGTCGCTGGCGCAATGGGCGCTGGTGGCCTTCGTCCTGACGGCGGTGCTGGTGCCCCTGGGGATCTACCGAAACCGACGTCGCGCTTAGACCAAAGTCCCGAATTGACCTGGGTCTATTGCGCGGCGAGATAAGCCGCAGTGCGCACCGCACGATTGATCCAGGTCAGCCACCAGCCCTTGCGCGGCAAGGCTTTCAGGGCTACTGGAAGGGGTGCGACAAACTGTCGCGAAGTTGATTTTTTGACCAGCATTGTTACGCATTCTGTAAAAGACTGTTGCTCAATAAGTCATAGTCATCGTTGAACGACCTATCTACAATCGCCCCCAATTTCCGTTCGGCACTGCTTGCAAGTCGCAGGATTGATGGAAGCCGCAGCGCTTTCCATTTGCTGACTTCGTCAAGTTTCGCCCAACGGCGATACCGGGCGGACCCCCCTCCGCGTTTTCCGCACCAAATGGACTTGGTCTGAAGTACAGGCCTGTTGCCTACGAAACCATAAGCACCGCACACCCGCTTGACGCCAAGATCCTGCAGTCGGATCCCTGGCAGGGGCGAGTACGGGCGCCAATTGCCGCACTTGGCAGGACGAAGTGTTGGCTACCAAAACACAAATTGCATTGAAGCAAGCTGATCTAGAGGTCGTGAGATGAGTAAAAAGCGTTACCCCAGACTGTTTGGCATATTGCCCTTTTTAGGCATGCTTTTACTCAGTGGGTGCAACTGGACCCTGCTCGACCCGAAGGGCCAGGTCGGCATTGAGCAGAAGAACCTGATCCTGATCGCCACCGGCCTGATGCTGCTGGTGGTCGTGCCCGTGATCATCATGACCCTGGCGTTCGCCTGGAAGTACCGTGCTTCCAACAAGGCCGCCACCTACACCCCCGACTGGTCGCACTCGACCAAGATCGAGGCCGCGGTGTGGATCATCCCGATCCTGATCATCATCGCCCTGGGTTACTTCACCTACCACTCCACCCACAAGCTGGACCCGTACCGTCCACTGGATTCCGATGTGAAGCCGGTGCAGATCGACGTGGTCGCGCTGGACTGGAAGTGGCTGTTCATCTACCCGGAGCAGGGCATCGCCACGGTCAACAAGATCGTCTTCCCGGCCAACACCCCGGTCAACTTCCGTGTCACCTCCGACGCCGTGATGAACTCCTTCTTCATCCCGGGTCTGGGCGGCCAGATCTACGCCATGGCCGGCATGACCACCAAACTGCACCTGATCGCCAACGAAAACGGTGTGTTTGACGGTATCTCCGCCAACTACAGCGGCGCCGGCTTCACCGGTATGAAATTCAAGGCTGTTGCCACCTCGCAAGCTGACTTCGATGCATGGGTCGCTGAAGTGAAGGCATCGCCGAAGAAACTGGACCAGGCCGAATATGACGCCTTGGCCAAAGCTAGCGAAAACAACCCAGTCGCGCTGTACAGCGAGGCTCCGGCTGACCAGTTCCAGCGCATCGTCGACAAGTACGAAGGCATGAACCGCGGTCGTCCGAACCACGAAGAAGCAGGCAGCAAAGACCTGGCCACTACCAAGGGTGTGGAATCGAGTATGCAACCAGCTGCCGGTGCAGAGGAGTAAGAGATGTTCGGTAAATTAACTCTGGAGGCGATACCGTATCACGAGCCGATAGTCATGGTGACGCTTGCCATGATCGCGCTCGGTGGTATCGCTGTCGTTGGTGCCATCACCTATTTCCGCAAGTGGACCTACTTGTGGACCGAGTGGTTGACCACGGTCGACCACAAGAAAATCGGCGTGATGTACATCATCGTCGCTATGGTCATGCTGCTGCGCGGCTTCGCCGACGCCATCATGATGCGTACCCAGCTTGCCGCCGCCACCGGTGGCTCCGAAGGCTACCTGCCGCCTGAACACTATGACCAGATCTTCACCGCCCACGGTGTGATCATGATCATCTTCATGGCGATGCCGTTCTTCACCGGCCTGATGAACCTCGCGGTTCCGCTGCAGATCGGTGCACGTGACGTTGCCTTCCCGTTCCTGAACTCCCTGAGCTTCTACCTGCTGCTGGCAGGCGTGCTGCTGGTCAACATCTCGCTGGGCGTTGGTGAATTCGCCAAGACCGGCTGGGTTGCCTATCCGCCGCTCGCGGGTATCCAGTACAGCCCTGGGGTGGGTGTCGACTACTACATCTGGGCGCTACAGCTATCCGGATTGGGTACGACGCTTACCGGCGTGAACTTCCTCGTCACCGTGATGAAGATGCGCGCCCCTGGCATGAAGCTGATGGACATGCCGATCTTCACCTGGACCTGCACCTGGGCCAACGTGCTGATCGTCGCTTCCTTCCCGATCCTGACCGCCGCGCTCGCCCTGCTGACCGTTGACCGTTATCTGGACTTCCATATCTTCACCAACGAGCTTGGTGGGAACCCGATGATGTACGTCAACCTGTTCTGGGCATGGGGTCACCCTGAGGTCTACATCCTGATCCTGCCGGCCTTCGGCGTGTTCTCGGAAGTCACCTCGACCTTCGCAGGCAAGCGCCTGTTCGGTCACCACTCGATGATCTACGCCTCGGGCGCGATCGCCATCCTCGGCTTCGCGGTCTGGCTGCACCACTTCTTCACCATGGGTGCCGGCGCCAGCGTCAACACCTTCTTCGGCCTGGCGACGATGCTGATCTCCATTCCGACCGGTGTGAAGCTGTTCAACTGGCTGTTCACCATCTACCAGGGCCGTCTGCGCTTCACCGCGCCGATCATGTGGACCCTGGGCTTCATGGTCACCTTCTCCATCGGTGGCATGACCGGCGTCCTGCTGGCTGTTCCAGGTGCCGACTTCGTTCTGCACAACAGCCTGTTCGTGATCGCCCACTTCCACAACGTGATCATCGGTGGCGCGGTATTCGGCTACATCGCCGGCTTCGCCTTCTGGTTCCCGAAAGCCTTCGGTTTCACCCTGAACGAGAAGTGGGGCAAGGCTGCCTTCTGGTTCTGGATCTCCGGCTTCTACGTCGCGTTCATGCCGCTGTACGCCCTGGGCTTCATGGGCATGACCCGTCGTCTGAACCACTCCGACAACCCGCTGTGGGAACCCTACCTGTGGGTTGCCGTGGTCGGTGCGGTGCTGATCCTGTTCGGTATCGCCTGCCAGCTGATCCAGATCTACGTCTCGGTTCGCGACCGCAAGGACAACATGGACGTCACCGGCGACCCATGGGGCGGCCGTACCCTGGAATGGTCGACTTCGTCGCCACCTCCGTTCTACAACTTCGCTCACATGCCACAGCATGTTGGCCTGGACGCCTGGCACGAAGCCAAGGAAGCCGGCGCTGCGTACAAGGCACCTGCCAAGTACGAAGCGATCCACATGCCGAGCAACACCTCCACCGGTCTGTTCATGGGTCTGCTGCTGACCGTGTTCGGCTTCGCCTTCATCTGGCACATCTGGTGGCTGGTGGGCGCGAGCCTGGTGGCAACCATCGCTGTCTTCGTTCGCCACGCCGCGCGTGACGACCAGGGCTACATGGTTCCGGCCGAAGAAGTGGCGCGCATCGAAGGCGAGCGCATGAAAGCGCTGGCCAAAGCAGGTGCTCTGCCTGCCGGCGCACGTGTCGAATCGTTTGAACGGGTGTAATCAATGTCCAGTCAAGTAATCCACGGTGGCGCGCATGGTCATGACCATGCGCACGACGACCACCACCACGACTCGGGCCAGATGACCGTACTCGGTTTCTGGCTCTACCTGATGACCGACTGCATCCTGTTTGCGTCGCTCTTCGCCACCTACGCGGTGCTGTCCGGCGGTTTCGCCGGCGGCCCGTCGGGTCACGACATCTTCCAGCTCGACTTCGTGCTGGTTGAAACCGCGTTCCTGCTGCTGTCCTCGATCACCTTCGGCTTCGCCATGCTGAAGATGTTCGCCGGCAACAAGGCAGGCGTGCTGGGCTGGTTGGCCGTGACCTTCCTGTTCGGTGCCGGCTTCATCGCGATGGAAATCTATGAGTTCCATCACCTGATCGCCGAGGGCTACGGCCCGCAGCGCAGTGGCTTCCTGTCGGCGTTCTTCGCGCTGGTCGGTACCCACGGCCTGCACGTGACTGCCGGTCTGATCTGGATGGCAATCATGATGTACCAGATCAACAAGCACGGCATCACGCCGACCGCCAAGACCCGCATGAGCTGCCTGAGCCTGTTCTGGCACTTCCTGGACGTGGTCTGGATCTGCGTATTCACCGTCGTCTACCTGCTGGGGGTTCTGTAATGGCTAACGCACACGACACTCACCACGAAGGTAATCACGGCAGCGTGAAGTCGTACATGATCGGTTTCGTACTGTCGATCATCCTGACCGCGATCCCGTTCGGCCTGGTGATGTACCCGAGCCTGCCGAAGAACCTGACCGTCCTGATCGTGGTGGCCATGGCCATCATCCAGGTTGTCGTGCACCTCGTGTACTTCCTGCACATGGACCGCTCGAAAGAGCAGCGTTCCAACGTGTCGACGTTCCTGTTCACCGTCCTGGTAATTGCACTGCTGGTCGGCCTGTCGCTGTGGATCATGTTCAGCATCCACTTCGAAATGTTGGCCAAGTGAGGTAAGACTGCATGTCCGTGAAGCACTTTATCCAAATCACCAAACCGGGGATCATTTTCGGTAACGTGCTTTCCGTGGCAGGCGGTTTCTTCCTTGCCGCTAAGGGGCATGTGGATTTCGCCCTGTTCCTGGCGGTGGTGATCGGTACTTCCCTGGTGGTCGCGTCCGGATGCGTGTTCAACAACTGCATCGACCGTGACATCGACCACAAGATGGAACGTACCAAGAACCGCGTCATGGTCCAGGGCGGCATGTCGCTGCCCCTGGCGCTGATCTACGCCACCCTGCTCGGGGTGGCGGGTTTCAGCCTGCTGTATGTGCAAGCCAACCCGCTGGCGGCGTTCTGCGCCCTGGTCGGCTTCGTCGTCTACGTCGGTTTCTACAGCCTGTGGCTCAAGCGCAAATCGGTGCACGGCACCCTGGTTGGCAGCCTGTCCGGTGCCATGCCTCCGGTGATCGGCTACTGCGCCGTGAGCAACAGCTTCGACCTGGCTGCGGTGACCCTGCTGGTGATGTTCAGCCTGTGGCAGATGCCGCACAGCTTCGCCATCGCCATCTTCCGCTTCAAGGACTACAGCGCCGCCAACATTCCGGTCCTGCCGGTGGCACGCGGTATCCTCGCGGCGAAGAAGCAGATCGTGCTGTACGTACTGGCCTTCGTGCTCGCCACCCTGATGCTGACCCTCGGCGGCTATGCCGGCCTGGGTTACCTCGCCGTGGCGGCCGCCATGGGCCTGTACTGGCTGTACATGGCCTGGGGCGGCTACAAGGCCGAGGACGACAGCAAGTGGGCCCGCAAGGTGTTCGGCTTCTCCATCCTCACCGTCACCGCCCTGAGCGTGATGATGGGCGTGGACAGCCAGACCGCGGCCGATGTGCTGATGACCTACGCGCGCTGATACAGCAGCCTGTTACACCAGGAACCCCGGCCATGTGCCGGGGTTTTTTGTGGCTGCTAATTGTGTTTGTATCAGTCAGGTAGAAAAAGGTTGCTGTACGATCTTTTGCCTAATCGCCTCGGCAGTGCCCGCTAAGTATCCGATGGTTCTATCATCTATCCCAGGGTACGCTTTTTGTAAGATAAGAGTTGGGTCGTGTGAAATTCCCAATGCCGTGATGTACCTGATTAGCGCATTCTTGACATCGGTTGAGGTTTTGGTTGTTGTGTTGTTGTTTACTAGGGTTCGCGCAAAATCTATTCTTTTGTTATCCTTTATATCTAGTTTGTTATTAATATCTGCCCAGCTGTCATTGGCGTTAAGAGTTTTATGCTGCATGGTTGGTGTAGCGCTTTCTTTCTGTTGAGATGTGGGGCCGAAGAGCTCTTGATTGTTTTCCGTTCTCGGAGCATTGGCGTTTGTAGGATCGTAGGTGGCTGGTGGCTGATCAGTCACCAATCCGGGGAGGGCTCGACGTTGTTGAGGGGACGCGATGCGATTATTTACATGGCCAGTCGGATCATGTCGGTTCACAGGATCCCCCGAGCAATACATGTAGGGATTGATACCACCCTGGAGGAAGGGACTTAGGTTGTCGGGTGAGTTGAAGCGCATGAGCAGTGTGTTGTACATGCGGTAACCATTGCCCAGCAAGTAACCGTCCAGGCAACGCTCTCTTAAATGACCGTTGAATCGCTGTTTTACTGAAGCTGATATATCCCTGCGCGTCATACCATAGGGTGAGTAGGTAATAGTGAGTTTGTCCTCCGGGCGTATCTCAACCACGCTACCACTGCGTTCAGTCGCCAGTAAATGGACAATGCTGGAGTGCGGGTTGCTGCTGAGGTGGCCCTGCTCAGCCTTCTTCTCATGCGTTCCCATTATGCATCCCATGGTCTGTCGGGTGAGGGTGCATCAAGCGTAGGCTGGCTGCTGGAACAGCGCAGCTGGCAAAAATGACAGTTCGGCGTCCGCAAGCTTTTATGCCTGTTTGTCCTGTGCCGGCCTCTTCGCGGGTAAACCCGCTCCCTCAGGGATCGCGCTAACCCTGTGGGAGCGGGTTTACCCGCGAAGAGGCCGGTCCTGAAAACATAAATCTTTGATTTTCAAAAAATACATCTGAAAATGTTAAACAAAACAGGAAATTATCCTTTACAGAAATATTGTTTCGGCACTATCTTCTGAATCAGGCCGCCGCAGCGGCCAACGTCGCTCGGACGGTTCCGGGCGCTTACGTCTGCAGAGGAACACATGGCCAACCCAGGTTCGCCGCGCCGCTTCGCGCGCATCGATCGTCTCCCCCCGTACGTCTTCAACATCACCGCCGAGCTCAAGATGGCCGCCCGCCGCCGTGGCGAGGACATCATCGACCTGAGCATGGGCAACCCCGATGGCGCCACCCCGCCGCATATCGTCGAGAAGCTGGTGCAGGTCGCCCAGCGCGAGGACACCCACGGCTATTCCACCTCCCGCGGCATCCCACGCCTGCGCCGGGCGATCTCCAACTGGTACAAGGAACGCTACGACGTCGCCATCGACCCGGAAAGCGAGGCCATCGTCACCATCGGCTCGAAAGAGGGCCTGGCGCACCTGATGCTCGGTACCCTCGACCATGGCGATACGGTGCTGGTGCCCAACCCCAGCTACCCGATCCATATCTACGGTGCGGTGATCGCCGGTGCCCAGGTGCGCTCCGTGCCTCTGGTGCCAGGGGTGGACTTCTTCAACGAGCTGGAGCGGGCGATCCGCGAGTCGATCCCCAAGCCGAAGATGATGATCCTCGGCTTCCCGTCCAACCCCACCGCCCAGTGCGTCGAGCTGGACTTCTTCGAGCGCGTGGTGGCCCTGGCCAAGCAGTACGACGTGCTGGTGGTGCACGACCTGGCCTACGCCGACATCGTCTACGACGGCTGGAAGGCGCCGTCGATCATGCAGGTGCCGGGCGCCAAGGACATCGCGGTGGAGTTCTTCACCTTGTCCAAGAGCTACAACATGGCCGGCTGGCGGATCGGCTTCATGGTCGGTAACCCCGAGCTGGTCAGCGCCCTGGCGCGGATCAAGAGCTACCACGACTACGGCACCTTCACCCCGCTGCAGGTGGCCGCCATCGCTGCCCTGGAAGGCGACCAGCAGTGTGTGCGAGACATCGCCGAGCAATATCGCCAGCGCCGCAACCTGCTGGTCAAGGGCCTGCACGAGCTGGGCTGGATGGTCGAGAACCCCAAGGCCTCGATGTATGTCTGGGCCAAGATTCCCGAGGCCTATGCGCACCTGGGCTCGCTGGAGTTTGCCAAGAAGCTGCTGGCCGAGGCCAAGGTCTGCGTGTCGCCGGGGATCGGCTTCGGTGACTACGGCGACGATCATGTGCGCTTTGCCCTGATCGAGAACCAGGACCGGATTCGCCAGGCCATTCGCGGCATTCGCCAGATGTTCCGGGCCGATGGGCTGACCAGCAAGTAAGCCGCCAGGGCGCTATCGCGGGTGTAGGAGCGGCCTTGTGCCGCGAAAGGGCCGCGAAGCGGCCCCAGGATGTATGCAGCATTGCCAAGAACCCGGGGCTGCTTTGCAGCCCTTTCGCGGCACGAGGCCGCTCCTACACAGACCTGCGCATATCGCTTACCTCGGAACGCCGATCAGCGGCGATCTTTTTTTGCTTCCCCCTCTTCTCAGCCGTCCGCGCCTGGATTACAAATAGCGCCGCGGGCGCTCGCCCCGATAACAACAACCTCCTTCCCTGGCCATCATGTCCGATCAGAACCCTTGCCTGACCTGCGGCGCCTGCTGCGGCTACTTTCGTGTGTCTTTCTTCTGGGGTGAATGCCAGTCCGCCGGCGGCGTGGTGCCCGACGATCTGGTGGTGCAGATCAACCCGACCCGGGTCGCCATGATCGGCACCGACGCCAAGCCTTGCCGCTGCGTCAGCCTGGGTGGCGAGATCGGCACGCAAGTGGCGTGCTCCATCTACGAGAACCGCTCCAGCCCCTGCCGCGAGTTCGATGCCTCGTGGGAAAACGGCGTGCACAACCCCAGCTGTGACGACGCCCGGGCAGCCTATGGCTTGCCACCGCTGACACCACCGGGCGCCAATGAGCCGCATTGGCCGGATGAGGGGGCGGAGGTCGCCTGAAGGGATTACTTGGCCTTGCAGACTGCGAACTGCGTGGGAGCGGGCTTGTCCCGCGATTACGGTGCCGGCGTCATCTCGTGGCAAGCCCGCTCCCACAAACCGTTTCACATTCTGGCCATTCGCCATGACCGTTCGTCGGTTGGATCCAATGGCCGCAAGTCTGAAACCCGCGAAACACGTGCCGCCTAAACAAAGTATTAACACCATTTGACCGTCCCCTGCGCCGTACCGCCCGCGCCTGAGCGGCTACACATTCCCTCAAAGGAAATTCGTAGCCATAGATCAGGCGTTTCGGCCGTCGCGTGTTCCACTGCTCTTTCCTGCCCCGCTGTGCACGCATTCAAGGACTGAATCGCCTGATCCACGAAGGAGCTCTCCGTGGACAGACGTGCCGCCCCCCGTTCACCCGCCCGTTTCTCGCAACTGTCGCTGGCTGTCAGCCTGGCTGTAGGTGCGATGGCATTTGGTCTGTCCAGCGAACAGGCCCTGGCTGCCTGTAGCGCGGCCGGGGCCACGATCACCTGCAACGGCGCTGCCAACCCGCTGGCGCCGAGCTATACCAACGGCGGCAGCGGCCTCACCGTGAACGTCAACCCGGGCGCGACCCTGGGCACCTTGCTGGGCGTGGGCGGCACCTCGCTATCGCTGGCCGGCAACAACAACACCCTGAACAACTCCGGCACCATCGACCCGACGTTGCTCGGGCTGTTGAGCATCCAGTCCTCCGCCGTGCTGATCGGCAACACCGGCACCGGCAGCACCCTCACCATCAACAACAACGCCACGGGCGTGATCAAGGGCACCGGCGCCCTGCTCGGCGCCAACCTGCTGAACCTCACCGGCATGGCGCTGGACGCACGCAACGGCGCCGCCGGCACTACCACCATCAGCAACGCCGGCAGCATCGGCTCCTCGGCCTTGGCCAGCCTCACGCTGGTGAGCGAGGACACGCCGGTCATCGCCGTGACCGGCGGCAGTACGGTGAACTTCACCAACACCGGCACCATCCTCGGCCGCGCCGCGTTCGAGGCTTCTGCGGCGGGTAACACCTTCACCAACGCCGGGACCCTGACCGGCAGCCTGTCGATGGGCGCCAACAGCACCAACCGCTTCAACGC
This sequence comes from Mitsuaria sp. RG, assembly GCF_028369275.1. Classification (NCBI taxonomy): domain Bacteria; kingdom Pseudomonadati; phylum Pseudomonadota; class Betaproteobacteria; order Burkholderiales; family Sphaerotilaceae; genus Roseateles; species Mitsuaria sp. RG. The sequence continues at coordinate 37,894 of NZ_JAQMYQ010000002.1, read as the reverse complement.
CATCACCGGCTCCAGCGTCGGGGCAGGGCTTGGGGTCGGCGTGGCGTTGCTGGTCACCAGCAACCCCAACCTCGCCTTTGCCGCAGCCGGGAAGATCGACGGCGGCGCCGGCGGCACCAACACCCTGGCGCTGCAGAACGCCATTGGCGGCGGCAGCGGCACCGCGGGCAGCGGTACGATCAACGCCACCAACTACATCAACTTCAGCCGCCTGATTGTCGACGCCGGCACCTGGAGCCTGATCGGCCAGGTGCTCAACGGCACCACCCAGACCACCCTCAACGGAGGCCAGCTCAACTTCGACAATTCCAGTGTCTTCGGCAGTGGCGCCATTACCGTCAATGGCGGTGGGCTGGCGGCCAGCGTCGGTGGCCTGAGCCTGGCCAACAACTTCACCCTCAATGCCGGCCTGAGCGTCGGCGGCGCCACCGACATGGCTCTCAATGGCGTGATCTCGGGTGTCGGCGGCCTGACCAAGACCGGTACCGGGCTGCTCACCCTCGGCGCCACCAACACCTACAGCGGCGGCACCAACCTGGCCGCCGGCGGCCTCAACCTGGCCAGCGCCGCGGCACTGGGCAGCGGCGGCCTCACCGTCAGCGGCGCCAGCAGCCTGCAGGGCAGCGTGCCACTGGTGCTGAACAGCAACGTGGCGTTGAACGCGGCGCTGACCCTGCCCGGCAGCAATGCCCTGACCCTTGGCGGCGTGCTCAGTGGCACCGGCTCGCTGGTCAAGAGCGGCAGCGGCACCGTGACGCTCAACGGCGTCAATACCTTCAGTGGCGGTACCACACTGGCCAGCGGCACGCTGACCATCGGTAACGACAGTGCCCTCGGTTCCGGCGCGCTGACCCTTACTGGCAACGGCACCCTGAACCACACCGCCGCGCTCACCCTGGGCAACGCCATCAACCTGGGCGGCAACACCCTCACGCTGCCGGGCAGCAATGCCGCCATCCTCAACGGCGTGATCAGCGGTACCGGCGGCCTGACCAAGACCGGCACTGCCGACCTCACCCTGAACGGCGTCAACACCTACAGCGGCACCACCACCCTGGGGGGTGGCAAGCTCACTGTCGGCAACAGCGCCGCGCTGGGCACCAGCGGCCTGACCCTGGGCGGCAATGCCAGCCTGGATGCCAGCAGCGCGGTCAGCCTGGGCAACGCGATCAACCTGGGGGCCAACACCCTCGACCTGCTGGGCACCAGCGCCACCACCCTGGGTGGTGTCATCAGCGGCACCGGCGCGCTGGTCAAGAATGGCGCCGGCGACCTGACCCTCAATGGCAACAACACCTTCAGCGGCGGCCTGACGCTCAACACCGGCAAGCTCACCGTCGGGCACAGCAATGCGCTGGGCAGCGGTGCGCTGACCCTGGGCGGCAACGTCAGCCTCGACGCCGGCACCGCGGTCAACCTGGGCAACGCGGTCAACCTCGGCGCCAACACCCTCAACCTGCTGGGCACCAGTGCCACCACCCTGGGCGGTGTCATCAGCGGCACCGGCGCGCTGGTCAAGAACGGCAGCGCCGGCCTGACCCTCAACGCCAGCAATACCTTCAGCGGCGGCACCACCCTCAATGGCGGCGTGCTGACCGTGGGCAACAACAATGCCCTGGGCACCGGCGCGCTGTCTCTGGGCGGCAATGCCAGCCTCGATGCGGGCGTGGCGGTCAACCTGGGCAACGCCATCAACCTGGCCGGTAACACCCTCACTCTGCCGGGCACCAGCGCCACCACACTGGGTGGCGTGATCAGCGGCACCGGGGCACTGGTCAAGAACGGCGGCAGCAACCTGACCCTGGGTGGCACCAACACGTTCAGTGGCGGGCTGACCCTCAATGCCGGCACCCTGACCCTGGCCAGCGCGGCGGCCCTGGGCACGGGCGGCCTGACTGTTGGCGGGGCCTCGACCCTGGCCAACGCCGTGGCGATGACCCTGAACAATGGCGTCAACCTCGGCGCCAACCTGACCCTGGCCGGCGCCAACAATCTCAATCTGGCCGGCAACCTCAGCGGCACCGGCGGGCTGATCAAGAACGGCAGCGCCAGCCTGACCCTGGGCGGCAACAACACCCAGAACGGCGCCACGGCGCTGAACGCCGGCACCCTGGTGCTGGGCAGCAACACCGCGCTGGGCACCGGCGCGCTCAACGCCGCGACCAACACCACCCTCGACACCAGTGTCGCCGGGCTGAACATCGGTAACGCCCTTAACCTGGCCGGCAACCTGAATCTGCCCGGCAGCAATGACCTGACCCTGAGCGGCGTCATCGCCGGCGCCGGCGGCATCACCAAGGGCGGCAACACCACCTTGACCCTGACCGGTGCCAACACCAACAGCGGTTCCACCTTTGTCAACGCCGGTACCCTGGTGGTCGGCAGCAACACCGCGCTGGGCACCGGCACCCTCAACACCGCCGCCGGCACCCACCTGGACGCCAGCACGGCCGTGAGCCTGGCCAACGACGCCATCATCGCCGGCCCCCTGACCATCGACGGCACTGCCAACCTGGGCCTGAGCGGCGTGCTCAGCGGCATCGGCTCGCTGGTCAAGAACGGCAACGCCAGTCTGACCCTGAGCGGCAACAACGTCTTCACCAACGGCACCCAGCTCAACGCCGGCACGCTGATCCTGGGCAGCAACACCGCACTGGGCATCGGCGGCCTGGCCCTGGGTGGCAACGCCAACCTCGACACCAGCACCGCGGTAGCCGCCACCAACACCATCAGCCTCGGCGCCAACACCCTGACCGTGCTGGGCAGCAACGCCACCACCCTGACCGGACAGATCAGCGGCACCGGCGCGCTGGTCAAGAACGGCAGCGCCGGCCTGACCCTCAACGGCAACAACACCTACAGCGGCGGTACCACCCTCAACGGCGGGTTGCTGACCCTGGGCAACAACAATGCCCTGGGCAGCGGCGCCTTGACCCTGGGTGGCAACGCCAGCCTCGACGGCAGCGGCACCCTCAACCTGGGCAATGCCATCAACCTCGCCGGCAATACCCTGACCCTGGCGGGCAGCAATGCAACCACCCTCGGCGGCGTGATCAGCGGCACTGGCGCGCTGACCAAGAACGGCAGCACCAACCTGACCCTGTCAGGTGCCAACACCTTCAGCGGTGGTCTCAACCTCAATGCCGGCACCTTGACCCTGGCCAGCGCCGCGGCGCTGGGGACCGGAGCTTTGAACGTCGGCGGTGCTGCCACCTTGGCCAACTCCACGGCCATGACCCTGAACAACGCCATCAACCTCGCCGCCGACCTGTCGCTGCCCACCACCAGCAATCTCACCCTGGCCGGCAACCTCAGTGGCACCGGCGGCCTGGTCAAGAGCGGCAGCGCCACCCTGACCCTGAGCGGCAACAATACCCACAGCGGCGCCACCGCGCTCAACGCCGGCACCCTGGTACTGGGCAGCAACACCGCCCTGGGCACTGGCGCGCTGAATGCCGCCAACAACACCACGCTGGATACCAGCGTCGCCGGGCTGAACATCGGCAACGCGCTGAACCTGGCCGGCAACTTCATCCTGCCCGGCAGCAACGACCTGACCCTGAGCGGCACCATCGCCGGCGCCGGCGGCATCACCAAGAACGGCGCCACCAGCCTGACCCTGAGCGGCAACAACAGCAACAGCGGCATCACCCGTCTGAACGCCGGTACCCTGGTGCTCGGCAGCAACACCGCGCTGGGCACCGGTACCCTCAACACCTTGGCCGGCACCCACCTGGATGCCAGCACGGCAGTCAGCCTGGCCAACGACGTTACCATCGCCGGCCCCCTGACCATCGACGGCAGCGCCGACCTGGGCCTGAGCGGCGTGGTCAGCGGCATCGGCTCGCTGGTCAAGAACGGCAACGCCAACCTGACCCTGAGCGGCAACAACCTCTACACCAACGGCACCCAGCTCAATGCCGGCACGCTCACCCTCGGCAGCAACACCGCGCTGGGCATCGGTGCCCTGACCCTGGGCGGCAACGCCAATCTCGACGCCAGCACCGCGGTGGCGGTGACCAACGGCATCAGCCTGGGCGGCAACACCCTGACCGTGCTGGGCAGCAACGCCACCACCCTCGGCGGCCTGATCAGCGGCAGCGGTGCGCTGGTCAAGAATGGCAGCGCCGGACTGACCCTCAACGGCAACAACACCTACAGCGGCGGCACCACCCTCAATGCCGGGCTGCTGACCCTGGGCAACAACAACGCCATCGGCAGCGGCGCGCTGAGCGTGGGCGGCAATGCCAGCCTCGACGGCAGCGCCGCGCTCAACCTGGGCAACGCCATCAACCTGGGGGCTGGCGCCACCCTGACCTTGCCAGGCAGCAACGCCACCACCCTTGGCGGCGTGATCAGCGGCACTGGCGCGCTGACCAAGAACGGCAGCACCAACCTGACCCTGTCGGGCGCCAACACCTTCAGCGGCGGCCTCAACCTCAATGCCGGCACCCTGACCCTGGCCAATGCCGCGGCGCTGGGAACCGGCGCGCTGAACGTCGGGGGCGCCGCGACCCTGGCCAACAGCGTGGCGATGACCCTGGGCAACGACGTCAACCTCGGCGCCAACCTGACCCTTGGCGGCAGCAACAACCTGACCCTGGGCGGCGTGCTCGCCGGTACCGGCGGGTTGATCAAGAACGGCGTGTCCGACCTGACGTTGACGGGCAACAACACCTTCAGCGGTGCCATCGACCTGCTCGGCGGCAGCATCACCACCGTCGGTACCACCGCTCTGGGCAATACCTCGGCGGTCAGCGTCGGCGCCGGCACCAGCCTCAACCTCGGCGCCAGCGCCACCATCGGTGGCCTGAGCGGCGCCGGTACGGTGAATATCGCGGGCGGTGCTGCCCTGACCCTGGGCGGCAACAACCTCAACAGCGTGTTCAGCGGCGTCTTGGCCGGCAGCGGCGGGCTGATCAAGAACGGCAGTGGCAGCTTCGAGCTGTCCGGGGTCAACGTGCTCGCTGGCAATACCACGGTCAATGCCGGCTTGCTCAATGTCACCGGCTCGCTGGCCAGCGCCAGCGTGCAGGTCAACAGCGGCGCCAGTCTCGGCGGCACCGGCAGCTTGCTGGGGGCGGTCGACATCGCCAACGGCGCGCACCTGCTGGCCAACAGCGGTGCGACCCTCGGCACCGGCGCATTGACCCTGCACAGTGGCTCGGTCCTCGACTTCGGCCTGGGCTCGCCCGCTACTGGCGGCACCGCGCTGGTCAACGTCAACGGCAACCTGACCCTGGACGGCACCCTCAACGTCACCGACGTCGGCGGCTTCGGCACCGGTATCTACCGGCTGTTCGACTACACCGGCGCGTTGGTCGACAACGGCCTGCTGGTCGGCAACGTGCCGGGTGCCATGTTGCCCGGCGACCTGCAGGTGCAGACCTCCATCGGCAGCCAGGTCAACCTGCTGGTCGGCGGCGCCACCGGCACCGTGCAGTTCTGGGACGGCGCCCAGAGCGTGCCCAATGGCGTGATCGACGGCGGCACCGGCACCTGGAATGGCAGCAACACCAACTGGACCGATGTCAACGGCGTGCTCAACGGCAGCTGGGCCAGTGACTTCGCGGTGTTCCAGGGCACTGCGGGGGATGTCACCGTGGTCGGCACCCAGGCCGCCACCGGGCTGCAGTTCGTCACCAACGGCTATCGCCTGATCGGCGCCGGTGGGCTGGACCTGGTCAACGGCAGCAACGGCGCCTTCGCCGTGCGAGTCGACCCCGGCGTCACCGCGACCCTCAACGTCGGCCTCTCGGGCAGCGGCCAGTTGGCCAAGCTCGACAGCGGCACCCTGGTGCTCAATGGTGCCAACAGCTACACCGGCGGCACCCTGTTCAACGGCGGCACGGTCGTGGTCGGTAACAACACCGCTTTTGGCAGCGGCGCTGTCAGCACCGCCAACGGCACCACCCTGGACAGCAACACCGCCGTGACCCTTGGCAACGCCTTCAATCTAAGCGGTGCCCTGACCGTCGCCGGTTCCGCCGACCTGGGGCTGTCCAACGTGGTCTCCGGCCTTGGCAGCCTGGTCAAGGCTGGCGGCGCCAACCTGACCCTGGGCAGCGCCAACACCTACAGCGGCGGCACCAGCCTGGGTGCCGGCACCCTGACCCTCGGCAACGCCCAGGCGCTGGGCACGGGCGGCCTGAGCGTCACCGGTGCCGCCAGCCTGGACACCACCAGCAACCTGGCACTGGGCAATACCGTCGCCCTGAACGCCAACCTCACCCTACCGGGAACAAACGACCTCACCCTCAACGGAGCGCTCAGTGGCACCGGGGGCCTGGTCAAGACAGGTTCCGGCACGCTCACCCTCAACGGCAGCAACAGCCAGCAGGGCAGCACCAGCCTGAACGGCGGCACTCTCGTGGTAGGCAGCAACACCGCGCTGGGCACCGGCGCCCTGAACGCAGTCGGCGGCACCACCCTGAGCAGCAATGCCAACGTCACCCTGGCCAACCAGCTCAACCTGGCCGGCAACCTGACGATCGCCGGGGCGCAGAACCTGACCCTGGGCGGCAACGTCAACGGCGTCGGCGGCCTGACCAAGACCGGCAGCGGCACCCTGACCCTGAACGGCACCAATGGCAACCTGGGCAACACCAACCTCAATGCCGGCACCCTGGTGCTCGGCAGCGCCAGCGCCCTTGGCCTCGGTCAGCTCAACGCGGCGGCCGGCACCACGCTGGACAGCTCCGCGGCGATCAACATCGGCAACACGGTCAACCTGGGAGGCAACCTCACCATCACCGGCAGCAACGACCTGGGCCTGGGCGGCCTGGTCACGGGGGCCGGCAGCCTGACCAAGAACGGTGCCAGCAACCTCACCCTCAGTGGCGCCAACACCCTGACCGGAGGCGTGACCCTCAATGCCGGCACGCTGACCCTGGGCAACAACCAGGCACTGGGCACCGGCACCCTGACCGTCGGCGGCGCCAGCAACCTGGCCACCACCGGCGCCCTGACCCTGGCCAACCAGGTGACACTCAACAACACCCTGAGCCTGACCGGCAACAACAACCTGGCCCTCAATGGTGTGATCAGCGGTACCGGCGGCCTGATCAAGACCGGTAGCGGCAACCTGAGCCTCGGCGCCGCCAACACCTACCAGGGCACCACCACCCTGGGTGGCGGCACCCTGACCCTGGGCAACAACACCGCCCTGGGCACGGGCAACCTGGCGGTGACCGGCAGCAGCACCCTGGCCACCACCGGCGTGCTGCAGGTGGCCAATGCCATCGGCCTTGGTGCCGGTACCAGCCTCGGCGTCAACAATACCCAGGCCCTGACCCTCGACGGTGTCATCAGCGGTGCCGGGGCGCTGAACAAGCTGGGTGCCGGGCAACTGGTGCTCAATGGCAGCAATACCTACGCCGGCGGTACCTCGCTGCAGGCCGGCAGCCTGCTGCTGGGCAACGCCAGCGCCCTGGGCAGCGGTGCGCTGACCGTCAACGGCGCCGCCAGCCTCGATGCCAGCCAGGCGCTGGCGCTGGTGAACGCCGTCAACCTCGCCGGTGGCAACCTGACCCTTGGCGGCAGCCAGGCGCTGACCCTCAACGGCGTGGTCTCCGGCAGCAACGGCCTGGTCAAGAACGGCGCCGCCACCCTGACCCTCAATGGCAACAACACCTACAGCGGCGGCACCACCCTCAACGCCGGCACCCTGGTGGTTGGCAGCAACACCGCGCTGGGCAGCGGCGCGTTGAGCACCAGTGCCAACACCAGCCTCGATGCCGGTGGCGCAGGCGCCACCCTGGCCAACAATGTACACCTGGGCGGTACCCTCAACCTGCCGGGCAGCGCCGACCTTACCCTCAACGGCGTGGTGGATGGCGTCGGCGGCCTGAACAAGTCCGGCGCCAGCACCCTGACCCTCAATGGCGCCAACAACTACCTGGGCGGCACCACCCTGAATGCCGGCCGGCTGGTGGTCGGCAACGACAACGCGCTGGGGCAGGGCGCCCTGACCGTCGCCGGGGCCTCGACCCTGAGCAGCGGCGCCAGCACCACCCTGGCCAACAACGTCACCCTCAACGCCGGCCTGACCGTCGATGGCGGCACCGACCTGACCCTCAATGGCGTGATCAACGGCACCGCCGGCCTGACCAAGAACGGCAGCGGCAACCTGACCCTCAATGGCAACAACGGCTTCCAGGGCGGCGCTCAGCTCAACGCCGGGCGCCTGACCCTGGGCAGCAGCGGTGCGCTGGGCACCGGTACCCTTTCGGTCACCGCCGACGCCACCCTGGCCAACAGCACGCCCATGGCCCTGGGCAACACCATTGCCCTGAGCAATGGTGCCAACCTGACCGTTGAAGCCGCCAACGCGCTGATCCTGAGCGGCGACCTCGGCGGCAGCGGCAACCTGGTCAAGACCGGCGTCGACGACCTGACCCTGGTCGGCGTCAAGACCTTCACCGGCAACGTCGACATCCAGGCCGGGTCCCTGACCACCCTAGGCGGCGGTGTACTGGCCAACGTCGACACCCTCAACGTCGGTGCCAGCGGCCAGCTCAACCTCAACGGCAACGCCAGCCTCGGCAGCCTGATCGGCAGCGGCCAGGTCGATGTCGGCATCGGCAGCACCCTGAGCCTGGGCAGCAACAACCTCAACGGTACCTTCGCCGGCGGCCTCAATGGCCTGGGCGGCCTGGCCAAGATCGGCAGCGGCACCCTGACCCTCACGGGCAACAGCAACCTGGCCGACAACACCCAGGTCAACGCCGGCACCCTCAAGATCGACGGAAGCCTGGGCAGCAACCTGCTGACGGTCGCCAGCGGCGCCACCCTGACCGGCAGCGGCAGTGCCAACGCCACGGTGGTCATCAACAACGGCGGCCACTTGGCCGGGCAGAGCGGCGCCACCCTGGGCCTCGGCAGCCTGGTGCTCAACAGCGGCTCGATCGTCGATGTAGGTCTGGGCGCCCCGTCCACCGGCGGCACCGCGCTGTTCAACGTCGGCGGCAACCTGACCCTCGACGGCACGCTCAATGTCGGCAGCATCGGCGGCTTCGGCAACGGCGTGTACCGCATCTTCGACTACACCGGCGCGCTCACCGACAACGGCCTGGACTTCGGCAGCCTGCCAGTGGGCGTAGGCCTGGGTGACGTGACCCTGCAGACCGCCCTGGCCAACCAGGTCAACCTGCTGGTAAGCGCCGCCGGCCTGAACATCCAGTTCTGGGACGGCAGCCAGAGCGTGCCTAACGGTCAGGTCGATGGCGGCACCGGCGTGTGGAACGCCGGCAACACCAACTGGACCGACCTCAACGGCGTGCTCAATACCACCTGGGGCAGCACCTTCGCGGTGTTCCAGGGTACAGCGGGCGACGTCACCGTTGACGGCAGCCAGACCGTCAACGGCCTGCAGTTCGTCACCGATGGCTATCGCCTGCTGGCGGGCACCGGCGGCGCGCTCGACCTGATCAACGGCAGCGGTGGCGACACCAGCGTGCGGGTCGATCCGGGTGCCACGGCGACCCTTGATGTCGGCCTGGCCGGCGTCGGCAAACTCAACAAGCTCGACAGCGGCACCCTGGTGCTCAACGGCAACAACAGCTACAGCGGCGGCACCCTGCTCAGCGGCGGTACCTTGATCGTCGGCAGCAACACCGCCTTGGGCAGCGGCGCGCTCGACACCGCGGCGGGCACCACCCTCGACAGCAACGCCTCGGTCGCCCTCGGCAATGCCGTCACCCTGGCCGGCCCGCTGAACATTGCCGGTAGCAATGACCTGGCCCTCAACGGCAACATCGGCGGCGCCGGTGGCCTGGTCAAGGCCGGCAGCGCGCGGCTGGCGCTGGCCGGCAACAACACCTATGCCGGTAATACCGCGCTCAATGGCGGCACCCTGGTGCTGGGCTCCAATACCGCGCTCGGCACCGGCAGCCTGACCGCGGCGCCCGGCACCAGCCTGGACAGCAGCCAGGCGGTCACCCTCGCCAACAACGTCACCACCACGGGCGACCTCACCGTGCTGGGCAGCAACGACCTGACCCTGGGCGGCACCGTCGGCGGCACCGGTCGCTTGCTCAAGGCCGGCCTCGCGCGCTTCGCGCTGATGGGCGCCAACACCTACAGCGGCGGCACCGACTTGCAGGCCGGTACACTGGTGGTCGGCAACAACGCGGCGCTGGGCACCGGCGGCCTGGAGGTCAGCGGCAACGCCAACCTCGACAGCGCCAGTGCCGTCACCCTGGCCAACCCGGTCAATGTCAGTGGCGTGCTCAACGTGCTGGGAAGCAACGACCTGCAACTGGCTGGCGTGCTCAGCGGCGGGGGCGAGCTGAACAAGAGCGGCCTGGCCGACCTGACCCTGTCGGGCAACAACACCTTCAGCGGCATCCTCAACATCCTCTCCGGCAGCCTGAGCACCATCGGCACCACTGCCCTCGGTACCCAGAGCCAGCTGAATGTCAGCAGCGGCGCCAGCCTCAACCTCGACGGCAACACCAGCCTCGGCGACATCGGCGGCACCGGCGCGATCCAGATCGCCGCCGGCAACAGCCTGGCAGTGGAGGGTGGGGTGTTCGACGGCAATATCAGCGGCACCGGCACCCTGAACAAACTCGGCAACGGCACCCTGGCGTTGAGCAGCACCAACAGCCACACTGGCACCACCAACATCCAGGCCGGGGGGCTGCAGGTGAATGGCTCCCTGGCCAGCGGCGCGGTCAACGTCGCCAGCGGCGCCAGCCTCAGCGGCGCCGGCAGCCTCGGCGGCGCGGTGACGGTGGCCAACGGCGGCAACCTCGCGGCCACCAGCGGCAGCACGTTGAACGCCGGCAACCTGGTGCTCGACAGCGGCGCCAACTTAAACGCCTCGCTGGGCACGCCGTCGTCTGGTGGTACGCCGCTGGTCAACGTGGCCAACAACCTGACCCTGGGCGGTACCCTCAATGTCACCGACATCGGCGGCTTCGGCGCCGGGGTCTACCGGTTGTTCGCCTACGGCGGCAGCCTCACCAACAACGGCATGAGCTTCGGCACCACGCCGGTGCCGATCACCGACCTGACCGTGCAGACTGCCGTGGCCAACCAGGTCAACCTGGTGGTCGGCGGTGCCAGCAACGTATTGTTCTGGGACGGCAGCCAGAGCGTCGCCAACGGTCAGATCGACGGCGGCAGCGGCACCTGGGATGCCACCAACACCAACTGGACCGACGTCAACGGTGTGTTGAACAGCACCTGGAACGACACCTTCGCGGTGTTCCAGGGCGCCCCGGGCACCGTCACCGTTAACGGCAGCCACAGCATCACCGGTCTGCAGTTCGTCACCGATGGCTATGTGCTCAACGCTGGTGCCGCCGGTGAACTGCTGGGCAACGGCACCACCAACCTGCGGGTCGACAACGGTGTCACCGCGACCCTCAACGTCGCCCTCAACGGCACCGGCAGCGTCGCCAAGCAGGACGGCGGCACCCTGGTGCTCAACGCCGCCAACGGCTACAGCGGCGGCACTGCCCTCAATGGCGGCACCCTGGTGCTTGGCAACAACAGCGCGCTGGGCAGCGGCACGCTGACGGCCGCAGGCGGCACCACGCTGGACAGCAACACCGCCGTCACCCTGGCCAACACCACCGTGCTCAACGGTGCCCTGGCCATCGCCGGCAGCAACGCCCTGACTCTCAATGGCGTAGTCAGCGGCACGGGTGGGCTGATCAAGAACGGCGCCGGCCTGCTGACCCTGAACGGGGCCAACACCTACAGCGGCGGCACCCAGATCAACGCCGGCGGCGTGGTGGGCAACAGCACCAGCCTGCAAGGCGCGATACTCAACAACGGCGCCCTGACCTTCGAACAGAACGCCAACGGCAGCTACACCGGCAACCTCAGCGGCAACGGCACCCTGGCCAAGAACGGTACCGGCGAGCTGCTGCTGACCGGGGTCAACACCTTCACCGGCGCCACCAGCGTCAATGCCGGCACCCTGCTGGTCAACGGCCGTCTCGACAGCACCAGCGTGCAGGTCGCCACCGGCGCCCGCCTGGGCGGCAGCGGCACCTACGGCGGCGGCGTGCAGATCGCCAACGGCGCTACCCTGGCCGCCGGCCAGAGCGCCACGCCGCTCACAGTAGGCAGCCTCGACCTGGCGTCGGGCAGCGCCCTGGACTTCAGCCTTGGCGCTCCGGCCGCCTCCACCACCGTGGTCAGGGTCAACGGCAACCTGGTGCTTGACGGCACGCTGAACATCACCGATGTCGGCGGCTTCGGCACCGGTGTCTACCAACTGTTCAGCTACGGCGGCACGCTCACCGACAATGGCCTGGTGTTCGGCGCCATCCCCGGCAGCGTGGTCCTGGGCGACCTCAGCCTGCAGACCGCCATCGCCAACCAGATCAACCTGGTGGTGCAGAACTACGGCGAGGAGCTGCAGTTCTGGAACGGCGGCAAGACCAACCCCGACGGCAGCGTCGGCGGCGGCAGTGGCACCTGGGGCTCGAACACTGGCTGGACCAATGCCGGCGGTACCAGCAGCGAAGGCTGGAGTGGCGGCTACGCGGTCTTTGGCGGCACGTCGGGCACCGTTACCGTGGTTGGCAACCAGTCGTTCGAGGGCCTGCAGTTCCTCAGTGATGGCTACCAGGTCGTCCCGGGCTCTGGCGGCAGCCTGACCCCGGTCAACGATGCCGACGGCAGCCTGGCGGCAGTGCGTGTCAACGCCGGCGCGACGGCCACCGTCAGCGCACCGCTGGTCGGCACTGGCGGTATCGAGAAACTCGATGCCGGCACCCTGATCCTCGCGGGCGCCAACACCTACAGCGGCGGCACCACCGTCAGCGGCGGTACCCTGGTCGGCAACACCACCAGCCTGCAGGGCAACATCCTCAACAACGCCAACCTGGTGTTCGCCCAGGGCAGCAACGGCACCTTCAACGGCACCCTCAGCGGTACCGGCACCACCACCAAGCAGGGTGGCGGTACCTTGCTGCTGACCGGCAACCAGCCGTTCAGCGGCGCCTTCAATGTCAACCAGGGCGTGCTCCAGGTGGGCGACGCGGCCAACCCGGGCAGCAACCTCGGCGCCCAGGTCACGGTGGCCAACGGCGCCGCCCTGACCGGCAACGGCACCGTCGCCGGGCTGATCAACAACGGCACCGTGTTGCCGGGGCCGGCCGGCAACCTGAACGTGTCGGGCAACTTCACCAATGGCGCCACCGGCACCCTGGTGATCGACCTCGCCAGTTCACCGGTGAACTACCTGAACGTGGGCGGCACCGCGAACCTCGGCGGCAGCCTGATGGTGGCCAACCTTGCCAGCGGCAACGGCCAGTACACCGTGGTCAGCGCCGCGGGTGGCGTCACCGGTACTTTCGCCACCACCAACCTGGCCAACTCGGCGTTCCTCAACAGCTCGCTGGACTATGGCGCCAACCAGGTGACCCTGTCGGTCAGCCGCAACGGCAACTCCTTCGCCGATGTCGCCGCCACCGGCAACCAGCGTGGCGTGGCCACGGCCCTGGGCAGCGCCGGGGCGCCGGCCGAGCTGGTCAACAACCTGCTGCCGCTGGACCGCCAGGGCGCCCAGGCGGCGTTCGACAGCCTGTCCGGCGAGATCCACGCCAGCACCGCGACCGTGCTGATCGAGGACTCGCGCTACGTCCGCGAAGCGGTCAACGACCGTCTGCGCCAGGCCGACTGCAGCAACCAGGACGATCCGCGTCGCACCCTGGCGCCGACCGCCAACCAGCAGCTGACCAGCGAAGGCTGCCAGGGCCAGGCTGTGGGCTGGATCCGCGCCATCGGCGGCTGGGGTACCTACGACGGCAGCAGCAGCCATGCCAGCGTCGACCGCGACCTGTCGGGCTTCATGCTCGGCGTCGACCGTGCCCTGGATGACCAGTGGAAAGTCGGCGCCGCCGCCGGCTACACCCGCTCGAGCATCGATGCGCACCGCCGTCGCTCCGACGCCACGGTAGACAGCTACCACCTGACCACCTACCTCGGCTACCAGCTGGACGCCTTCGCCGCCCGTATGGGCGTGGCCTACAGCTGGCACGACATCGACACCAAGCGCGATGTCACCGTCGGCAGCTACGACGACCGGCTCAAGGCCAAGTACAAGGCGCGCAGCGCCCAGGTGTTCGGCGAGGTGGGCTACGCCATCGATGCCGGCGGCATCGCCCTGGAGCCGTTCGCCGGGCTGGCCTACGTCAACTACGACAGCGACACCGCCCACGAGAAGGGTGGGGCAGGGCGGCTAGAAGGCAAGGTCGACCAGGACGTGACCTTCTCCACCCTGGGCGTGCGGGCCGGCAAGCGCATCCTGCTCGACAATGGCAGCCGCGTCACGCCGCGGCTGTCGGTGGGTTGGCGCCATGCGTTCGGTGACGACAAGCCCGATGCGGATCTGCGCTTTATCGACGGTGGCGCCGGGTTCAGCACCGAGGGCGTGCCGATCGCCAAGGACGCGGCAGTGGTCGAGGCAGGGGTGGACCTGTCGGTGGGCGCGAGCGGCAAGCTGGGGGTCGGGTATTCCGGGCAGCTGTCGAGCGAGAACCGTGACCATGGTGTGGTGGTGAGCTTCAGCATGGGGTTCTGAGGTAGATCGCCGGGGCTGCGTTGCAGCCCTTTCGCGGCACGAGGCCGCTCCTACAGGAGGAGACCATGTTCCTCTCTGTAGGAGCGGCCTTGTGCCGCGAAAGGGGCGCAAAGCGCCCCCGGCCTTTTCTTGGTCTTCGAGCGCGAGGGCTGTTGACCGCATCAGGGCCACCAGGCGTTCGCCGCAAATTTTGCAGCGCCATGCACCTGGTGGCCATGACGCGATCAAAACCCTAGTCCCAAACCCCGTAAGACATTTCCGAATTTGAAACCAAGTCCTTCAGCCAGCCAGCGCTTCGGACCTATCCTACGCGCCTGCCGGAAGGCTCTGAATTGGCCGGGAAACTCATCAGGGGTACCGTCACTGGGTCGTCACATTTGGCGACCGGGTGTGAGAAGCCCGTTGTGTGAACCATGTCGATTCCGTCAATGGCGGTCGTGCGCGTGCAGGCTTTGGCCTGACCGTGGATTCATGGTTACACACGGGCTTCTCACCATGCGTACGACTGCCACCCTAATCTGTGAGAAGGATCGAGGTGGTTGTTCCTGGATTTCAATTTCGAGGAGTAACCATGAAAAAACTTGTACCCGACCCACCCTACCCAATCCCCTTCGTCACCATCATCAGCGACCTCGACCCCGAGGAAGCCATGGCCCACGCCAACAAGCTGATGCATACCCTCAGCGACACCGTCCACGCCTACACCGTCTGCCAGCGCGACGAGCGCCTCGACGTGATGATGGACAGCGTCGAGATCCTCGGCCAACTGGTCATCTCGCTGGTCCGCCACGCCCGGGCCAAGGGGGCGCCGGTATGAGCGACGACTTCAAGCCCGGCCCGACCCAGGGCAAGACCACCTGCCTCGAGATCTTCTGCATCCAGCCCGGCATCCCGTTCGATCACGCCTTCAGCGACCTGTCGGTGCTGCTCGGCTGCGTGGCGCATTTCACTACCGAGGCGGAGATGGAAGGGGACCTCATGGCCGCCAGTGCGGCGCGGATTCTCAGCGGTCTGGCCAAGGGACTGATCGATGACATGGAGTTGGGGTTGAACCGAGCGCGGTGAACGGGGGGCTGCTGCGCAGCCCTTTCGCGGCATAAGGCCGCTCCTACCCGGAGTTGCTGTTTCCTGTAGGAGATCGCCCAGCCCTTCGGGCTACTCTGTCGCGCAGGTAACAGAGTTCCAGCGTGGGAGCGGGCTTGCCCCGCGATGCGGCGTTTGGCACCGGCTACGCCGGTGATCGCGGGGCAAGCCCGCTCCCACGCTGCCCCAGTCAAATCAAGGAATTGTGTTTTGTTCCATGAGAGCGGCCCCAGGGATGCCAGACCGGGCCACTGTCGTTAGACTGTCATCTCCCCACCACCGGACAGGAGTCCCGGCGTGCCCGACCCCCGCAGTTTCCCCAGCGACCTGTGCCTTGAAAGCCCACGCCTGCAGCTGCGCCCCATGCGCCATGGCGACGCGCAGCAGTGGCTGACCATCATGGCCGACCCGGAAGTGATGCGTTACTGGTACCACGCCCCCTGGCAGACCCTGGCCGAGGCCGAAAGCGCCCTGGCCGCCGACCGCGAAGCCTATGCCGCCGGCCAGTTGCTCAAACTGGGCATGTACCGCCGCGACAACGGCGAGCTGATCGGCATGGTCCAGCTGTTCAACCTCGAGGAGGGCTCGCGCCGTGGCGAGATCGGCTACTGCCTGGCCAAGTCGGCCCAAGGGCGGGGCTACATGGACGAGGCGCTGACCTGCTTCATCGACTACCTCGCCCACACCCTGCACCTGCGTCGCCTGGAGGCGGAAATCGACCCGCGCAACCAGGGCTCGGCGCGCACCCTCGAGCGCCAGGGCTTCGTCCTGGAGGGGACGCTGCGGGCCCGCTGGTGCGTAGCGGGTGAGCTGTCTGACTCGGGGCTGTACGGGCTGCTGCTGGAACCGCCTGTGGCCTGATACCCGAGGGTGTCATGGACGAGTCTTTTATTGATGGATGGAGCCCGTGTTTTGCCTGTTTTATATGTGACGTTCACCTTGCTGCTGTTCCTGCTATGCCTGTGTTTCGACGGCATCCTGATGGGCGTCGATGGGCATATGCCTGCTTTGCAGATACTGCTCATGGGCCCTTGGGGCATTGCCTTCGGGCAGTACCAGTGGTTTGCCAATCCGCTGCTGGGCCTGGCGCTGCTCGCCCATCGGCGCTTTCGCCGGCTGGCGCTTGCAGCCGGGGTGATCGCGCTGGGCCTGGCGCTCAGTTGCCTTGGCATCGAACGGGTGCCGGACAACCGCAGCTATAACTTCCTGCCCCTGACGGGTTTTGGCGCCGGTTACTATCTATGGACACTGGCGATCCTGCTGTTCTGCGTCGGGCAGGCCTGGTGGTGCCGCAAGGTGCGTTCGGCGGCGGATGTGCCGGGCTGGCGCTGGTTCGATGGTGTGTTGATCACGGTGCTGGTGGCGACGATCTACGCCGGGACGCAGATGCCGAGCCTGCGCGTCCAGCCGAGCGGCGCCGACGAGTTGCCGGAGCAGGCTGCGACACGCTGATGCTGTGCGGCCCGGATGGGTTTGGAAAGTCGACAGGGGCTGGGTTAAGGTCGCAGCTTGTCCCGTTTTCTCCAGGTACCTGACTTGCCCGCTTTCTACCTGACCACCAGCCTGGCCCTGTACCTGCTGAGCCTGGCCTTCGACGGTGCCCTGACCGGCGCCGGCCGGCATGTGCCGGCGCTGCAGATGCTGCTCTACGGCCCCTGGGGCATCGCCTTCGGCCTGTACCAGTGGTTCGCCAATCCGCTGCTGGCACTGGCGGTTCTCGCCCACCGCCGGTTCCGCCGTCTGGCGCTGGTGTGCGGGCTGGTGGCGCTGTACCTGGCGGCCAGCAGTTTTGCCATCAGCCGCTTGCCGGACAACCAGAGCTACGCCTTCCAGGATGTGACCGGATTCGGCGCGGGCTTCTACCTGTGGCTGCTGGCGATCCTGGTGTTCTGCCTGGGGCAGCTGTGGTGGTGCTGGAAGGCGCGCTCGGCGGCGGATGTGCCGGGCTGGGGTTGGCTCGATGTGGCGCTGATCGCTGCCCTGAGCGTGGCGCTGTATGCCGGTACGCAGATGCCCTCGCTGCGCTTCGAGCCGCACAAGGTGATCGTGCCGCCGGAGCAGCCGCGCAGCTTGTGATGGATTGCCCTGCGACAAGGCCCTCAATGCCAGCTCTTTCAAGGTCTTTGGGTGCGAGGATTGTTGACCGAGTGAGGGCCACCAAGTGTTCGCTGCAAGGCGAGCGGCGGGCACTTGATGGCCCTCAACGCACCGTTCCCCACTGCACCACGATCATCCCGATCACGATCATCCCCACCCCCGCCAACCGCAACAGGTTCACCGGCCGCTCCGGCAACCCCATCAAGCCAAACTGGTCGATCAGCAGCGACGACAGTACCTGCCCCGCCACCACGCAGACGATGAACCCGGCTGCCCCCAGGCGCGGCGTCAGCACCAGCGCGGCGGTGATGTACAGCACCCCGGCGACCCCACCGAACCAGGCCCACCAGGGCGCATGGGCCAGCTGCTGCAGCTGCGGCAGCGGCGCGCGCATCAGCAGCAGGGCCGGCACCAGCATCAGCAGGCTGACCAGCAACGACACCCCGGCGGCCCACAGCGGATGGCCGAGCAGGCGCCCGAGCGCGGCGTTGCTGCCCGCCTGGAACGGCACGGCGGCGCCTGCAAGGAGGGCGATGAGCAAGGGGAGGGCGGCGAAGAGGCTGGCGGGCATGGTGTCTACTCCAGATAAGAACACTGGCCTTAGTCTCGATCATGCATTTCAATGATGGAAATTCGAACTTCGCACAGGCTGTATTCGTACCATGGATGATTTGCGCCGCATCGACCTGAACCTGCTGCTGACCTTGCACGCCTTGCTCAGCGAGCAACATGTCTCCCGGGCGGCACTGCGCCTGCATCGCAGCCAGCCGGCGGTCAGCCATGCCCTGGCGCAGTTGCGCGAGCTCTTCGCGGACCCGCTGCTGGTGCGACGCGGTGGCCGCCTGCAACTGACAGCCCGTGCCGAGGCCTTGCAAGCGCCGTTGCAGGAGGCGTTGCAGCAACTCGACGGATTGCTCGGCACGCCGGGCTTCGAGCCGGCGCGGGTACGGCGTACCTTTCGCCTGGCCATGTCCGACTACGGCGCCCGCGTGGTGCTGCCAGCGCTGATGCGCCTGCTGCGGCGCGAAGCGCCGGGCATTGACCTGGTGGTGTCCCAGGGCAGCCGTGAGGCGATGCTCGGCCAGTTGATCGACGGCGAGGCGGACCTGGCGCTGGGCGTGTTCCCGGAGCTGCCGACGGAAATGGCCCAGCAGGTGCTGTTCGAGGAGTCCTTCGTCTGCCTGGCCGACCGCGCCAGCCTGCCGCCCCGTGGCGGCCTGGCGCTCGACCCGTGGCTGGCGCGGCCCCATGTGCTGGTGGCGGTACGCCCCGGCATCGACAACGAGATCGACCAGGCCCTGGCCAGCTTGGGCGCACGTCGGCGCATCGCCTTGACCCTGCCGCATTGGGGTGTGGCCCAAAGCCTCATTGCCGGGACCGATCTGGTGCTCACCGTGGCCCGGCGCAGCCTCGCCGGTGCCCGGCTGGACCCGGCGCTGCGCCAGTTCGCGCCGCCCCTGGCGATCTCGCCGTTCGCCTTCGCCCAGGCCTGGCATTCGCGGCGTGACGGCGATGCCGGGCACCGCTGGCTGCGGGCGCGGATCCAGGCGCTGTGCGTGAACGAAAGCGTGGCAGGGTGCTAGTGTCCTGTCTCGGAAATAAGCTGTTCACTTTTGGCGGCGTCTTGGGCGCCCGGCCTGCGTTGCCACTCCTCGCCATAGCCCTGCTATGACTCGTCGCGGCGCCTTGCCCGAACACCCAAGCCACTCGCCAAAAGAGAACGTATTTCCAAGACAGGACACTAGGCTGTGCCAAGACCCTAAGCGAGAAGGAATGCCCATGTTCAAGCGTTACCTGCCCGGCGTTGCCGCCCTGCTGATCGCGACCGCTGCCCAGGCCGAAGACTATTCGCCCACCTACACCCAGTGCATGGACAAGGCCTCCAGCACCTTGGCCATGGGCGCCTGTATCCAGGCCGAGACCCAGCTACAGGATGACCGGCTGAACCGGGTCTACAAGCAGTTGATGGCCAAGCTCGACAGCCAGCAGCAGAAGGACCTGCGCGAAGTCCAGCGTACCTGGATGAAGTACCGCGACGGCAACTGCGCGTTCCACGGCAAGTTGAGCAACGGCAGCATCTACCGCATCGAAGGCGCGATGTGCGAGATGGACATGAGCAAGGACCGGGCGGCGGAGCTGGAGCGTGTGCTCAGTCCGGGGCAGTAGCGCAGCATCAGCTTACAGATTGGTGGTTGATCTGGTCGGCTGAAGGGTATCGCCGCGACCTTGATGGCTGTATTTTTGTACAGCTCATGGACAGCTTGTTCACCAAGGGAGGAGCACATGCCTGACAGCACCGATGTCGCCAACTACTTCCTCACGCTGGAAGGCGAGGCGGGTGAAATCTCGAACCTGAAGCTGCAGAAGCTGGTTTATTACGCGCAGGGCTTCAGCTTGGTCTTGCTGGGCGGGCCGTTGTTCGAAGAGCGAATCGAGGCCTGGATGCATGGCCCGGTGGTGCCCGACCTCTACCGCCGGTTCAGCCAGCACGGCTCGAACCCGATTCCGGTGCCTGCCGTGTTCGAGCCGACCTGCTTTTCCCGGGAGCAGGCCCGTCTGATCAAGGAGGTCTTCGAGGTTTATGGGCAGTATTCGGCGTGGAAGCTCCGCCAACTGACCCATGAAGAAGACCCCTGGCGGGACAATTATCAGGAGGGCGCTTTCAGCCGGGAAATTCCCCGGGACGAAATGCAGCGCTACTTCAGGAACCACCTGGTGAACTGAGCAATGGTACGCAAGCGACTCAAGGAGCGAGACGCCCAGGGAAATCAGGTCAGGACACGCCAAGCGGCAGGCGAGGCTGACGATTCGGACCTGCGCCCACCAGTGTTCTCACTGGAGTACCTGCAATCAGGTTGGTGCATCCAGGATTGCCAGCAGGCGGAGCGGGCGCGGATGCTCGAGCGACTGCGCCAGATCAGCCAACGCACGTGGCGAGAGATCCGCCAGCTCGATCGACACGGTTATGGCACGGAGACGATTTCACGCGGCAGTATCAGGGCTGTGTTGCCTTCATTTCTCACCGAGGATGTTCGGTTGCTGGCGTTCAGGGCTTTCGATCTGGTGGCGATGGTGGGGTATCGCAGCGGGCGGATCTTCCATGTGATCTGGATAGATCGTGAGTTCAAGTTGTACAAGCATTGACGCGAAGTGCAGTGGTCCTTTGGTGGGCTAGTCAAGCGGGGTATGGCACCGGCTTTGCCGGTGTTCGCGGGGCAAGCCCGCTCCCACAGGGTGCGCGGACTACCCGCGAAGTCAGCTCCCTGCGCGACTGTGGGAGCGGGTTTACCCGCGAAGAATCCAACGCGGTGCCTGGCACCGGCTTCGCCGGTGTTCGCGGCTAAAGCCGCTCCCACAGGTCCCTGGAAAATCAATCAGTCATTTGCAGTTCCATTGGAGCGGTCTTGCCCGAGCTTCAGGCGCTGCGGTGCGCGCGTCGTGCCCGGGCCTTCAGGTACTCGCGCACCTCCACGCCGTCTCCGGCGAACTCGATCCGCTGTGCCTTGGCCTCACGCTGGTAGGCGTACATCGGGTCGTAGTACTCCTTGAGCAGCCCTTCGATCCACCCTCGGTGCAGGCTCACGTCACCACTGCGCAACTGCTCCTCCAGCGCCTGGTCGAGCAACGTCGACAGCCGCTGGAAGCGTTCGCCGCCCAGGCGCTTGTGGATGTTGGCCATGCTCTGGCGCATGCGCTCGGCGAACAGTGGGCCGCCAGCCTCTGCACCGTGCACGGCGATGTATTCGGCGCACAGGTTGATCACGTAGTCGCGCAGGATGCGTTCCACGCGATGCTCGAAGCTGTCTTCAAGCCACACCAGCGGATAGCGCTGCATGCCCTGGTACAGCTCCAGCGGCACCGCGCAGCTGCCGACCACGCGGCCTTCGTCCTCGAGCACGAACTGGCCGGTGCCACGCTCGCGTTTCTTGAGGATGTCGATGGCCAGCGCGTTCTCGAAATCGATCTGCGCCGGCTGCGCCGTGGCGCGCTTGCCGAAGCTGGAGCCGCGGTGGTTGGCGTGGCCTTCGAGGTCGAGCACGTTGTCCAGCTGGTGCAGCACATCGGTCTTGCCGGTGCCGGTCAGTCCGCCCAGCAGGACGAACTCGCACTGCTGCACCGCCTGCAGCGTGGTATCCATCAGCAGGGTGCGCATGGCCTTGTAGCCGCCCACCACCTTCGGATACTGGATGCCGGCGTCCTTGAGCCAGCCCTGGACGATCTGCGAGCGCAGACCGCCACGGAAACAATAGAGGTAGCCGTCGGGATGGACCTGGGTGAACGCGGCCCAGGCTTCCAGGCGCTGCTGCTTGAGCGCGCCGTTGACCAACTGATGGCCCAGGGCGATGGCGGCGGCCTGGCCCTGCTGCTTGTAGCAGGTGCCGACCTTCTGCCGCTCCTGGTCGTTCATCAGCGGCAGGTTGACGGCGCCGGGGAAGGCGCCCTTGGTGAATTCGATCGGCGCGCGCATGTCCATCATCGGCACGTCGTCGAGGAACAGCTGTTTCAGCTCGGTGCAGTCGGGGCGCATCAGATCACCTCGACTGCGTGGCTCTGTCGCTCGACCAGCTCGCCGATCGGCGCCAGCTCGAGCCCGAGTTCCCGCGCCACGGCGAGGAATTCCGTCTCGCCCTGCGGGGTGACCGCCACCAGCAGGCCGCCGCTGGTCTGCGGGTCGCACAGCAGGTGCTTCTGCTCGTCGCTCAACGCGCCGATCTTGTGCCCGTAGCTGTCGAAGTTGCGCAGGGTGCCGCCGGGGATGCAGCCTTCGGCCAGGTAATGCTCGACGCTTGGCAGGCGCGGCACGGCAGCGAACTGCAGGCGGGCGGTGAGGCCGCTGCCTTCGGCGACTTCGACCAGGTGGCCGAGCAGGCCGAAACCGGTGACGTCAGTCATCGCCTGCACGCCGTCGAGCTTGCCGAAGCGGCTGCCCGGGGTGTTGAGGGTGCACATCCAGTCGCGGGCCAGGCCCTGGTCCTGCTCGCGCAGCTTGGCCTTCTTCTCGGCGGTGGTGAGAATGCCGATGCCCAGCGGCTTGGTCAGGTACAGGCGGCAGCCGACGCTGGCGGTGTCGTTGCGCTTGAGGTGGCGCTTGCTCACCACGCCGGTCACGGCCAGGCCGAAGATCGGCTCGGGGGCGTCGATGGAGTGGCCGCCGGCCAGCGGGATGCCCGCTTCGGCGCACACGGCGCGGCCGCCGCGGATCACCTCGCGGGCGACTTCCGGCGGCAGCACGTTGACCGGCCAGCCGAGGATGGCGATGGCCATCAGCGGGTCACCGCCCATGGCGTAGATGTCGCTGATGGCGTTGGTGGCGGCAATGCGGCCGAAGTCGTACGGGTCGTCGACGATGGGCATGAAGAAGTCGGTGGTCGAGACCACGCCACGCTCGTCATCCAGGGCGTAGACGGCGGCGTCGTCGCGCGAGGCGTTGCCGACCCAGAGTTTTGGGTCGAGGGCCTGGGTGCCGCTCTCGGCGAGGATCACATCCAGGACCTTGGGAGAAATCTTGCAGCCACAGCCAGCGCCGTGGCTGTACTGTGTCAGACGAATCGGCTCGCTCATGTGCACCTCGACTTTTCGTGATGCGCGATTGTAGCAAAGCTGGCCTTTGTGCCTGCGGCTCTTATACTTCCCTCGTTTATCAGCATCGCGGGGCAAGCCCGCTCCCACGCAGACCTGCGATGCGCCATCGACTCATGCCCCGCTATCGAACCGGAGAATCCCCATGCTCAAACGCCCCCTGGCCCTGTTTGCCGGCCTCGCGCTGTCCTGCTGCGCGGTGGTCGCCCAGGCCGCCGATGTGCTGCGCGTCAGCGCCATCCCCGACGAGGCGCCAACCGAACTGCTGCGCAAGTTCAAGCCGCTGGGCGAATACCTCGAGCAGCAGCTGGGCATGAAGGTGCAGTTCGTGCCGGTGGCCGACTACCCGGCGGTGGTCGAGTCGCTGGCCAGTGATCGCCTGGACCTGGCCTGGCTGGGGGGCTTCACCTTCGTCCAGGTGCACCTGAAGGATCCCAAGGCCACGCCGCTGGTGCAGCGTGAGCAGGATGCCAAGTTCACCAGCAAGTTCATCACCGCCAACCCGGACGTGAAGAGCCTCAAGGACCTGAAGGGCAAGACCTTCGCCTTCGGTTCGATTTCGTCCACCTCGGGCAGCCTGATGCCGCGTTACTTCATGCTCAAGGAAGACAATATCAAGCCCGAGAGCTACTTCAGCCGTGTCGCCTATTCCGGTGCCCACGACGCCACCGTGACATGGGTGCAGGCCGGCAAGGTCGACGCTGGTGTGCTCAACGCCAGTGTGTGGCAGAAGCTGGTCGATGCCGGCAAGGTCGACACCAGTAAGGTGAAGGTGTTTGCCACCACGCCGGAGTACTTCGACTACAACTGGACCGTGCGCGGCAATATGGACCCTGCGCTGAAAGAGAAGATCAAGCAGGCCTTCCTCGCCCTGGATCCGGGCAAGCCTGCGGACAAGGCGATCCTCGACCTGCAGGCCGCCAGCCGCTTCATCGAGACCAAGCCCGAGAACTACCAGGGCACCGAGCAAGCCGCGCGTGAGGCTGGCCTGCTCAAGTGAGTATCCGTGTTCAGGGCGCCAGTGTGCGCCATGGCCAGGTCCAGGCCTTGAGCGCGGTGGACCTGCAGTTCGGCCAGGGCGAGCGGGTGGCGATCATCGGCCCGTCCGGGGCCGGCAAGTCCAGCCTGCTGCACCTGATGGCCACTGCCGTGCCGCTCAGTGGAGGGCGCCTGGAGCTGTTGGGCGAGCAACCCTGGGCATTGTCTGCCCGGGCTCGCCAGCGCCTGCGTGCACGGGTCGGCCTGGTGCACCAGGCGCCGCCCCTGCCGCCGCGCCAGCGGGTGGTCACCGCGGTGCTGGCAGGGCGCCTGGGGCAGTGGGGCACGTTGCGCGGGCTGCTCAACCTGATCCACCCCGGCGATGTACCCGGTGCCCGTGCGGCGCTGGCCGAGCTGGGCATGGCCGACAAGCTGTTCGCCCAATGCGGGCAGTTGTCCGGTGGCCAGTTGCAGCGGGTCGGCATCGCCCGCGCCTTGTACCAGCGACCCGAAGTGCTGCTGGCCGACGAGCCGGTCTCGGCCATGGACCCGGTGCTGGCCGACCACAGCCTGGCGTTGCTCAACCGTCATGCCCAGGCCCATGGCGTGACCCTGGTCGCCAGCCTGCACGCGGTTGAGCTCGCCCTGGCGCATTTTCCGCGCATCATCGGTATTCGTGCCGGGCAGGTGGCGTTCGATTGTCCGGCAGCAGCGGTCAGCGAAGCGATGCTCGATGCCTTGTACGCCAACGAGCAACTGGCCTCGCCTGTCGCCGCGACGGCGAGCCTGCAGGTGCAGATCCCGCGATGCTGAGCACTGACCAGCGCGATCCCGCTGCCATCCCCCGCTTGTTGTTGACCCTGCTGGGCCTGGCGTTGCTGTGGCCGGGCCTGCGCTTGAGCGAACTCGACCCCGGCGTGCTGTTGCAGGCCGAGAACCGCCGGCAGATGGCCAGCTTCGTCAGCGCGTTCTGGCCCCCGGCCCACGACGCCGGGTTTCTCGACCTGCTGTTCACCGCCACCGTGCAGACCCTGGCCGTGGCCACGGCGGGCATGACCCTGGCGCTGCTGCTGGCGGTACCGGCCAGCCTGTTGGCCAGCCGGGCGTTGTCGCTGCGGGCGGCTTCCAATGGTGGACGTCTGGGACCATGGTCACGCGCTGCGCGCCTGCCGGTGCGCGGCGTGCTGATCTTCCTGCGCAGCGTGCCGGAGATCGTCTGGGCCCTGCTGTTCGTCCGCGCCGTGGGCCTGGGTCCGACCGCCGGGGTGCTGGCCATCGCCATCACCTACAGCGGCATGCTCGGCAAGGTCTACGCGGAGATCTTCGAGTCGGTGGACCAGCGTCCGGCCCATGCCTTGCTCCAGGCCGGCAGCAGCCGGCTGTCGGCGTTTTTCTACGGCACCCTGCCCGAGGCCGCGAGCGAGGTGGTGTCCTATACCGTGTACCGCTGGGAATGCGCGGTGCGCGCCTCGGTGGTGATGGGCTTCGTCGGCGCCGGCGGCCTGGGCCAGCAGATCGACCTGTCGATGCGCATGTTCGCCGGCGCCGAGGTGGCGAGCATGCTGCTGACCTTCCTGCTGCTGGTGATGCTGGCCGACCTGCTCAGCCGCTTCCTGCGCGGGAGGCTCGCATGAGGCGGGTGATCAATGGGCTGGTGATCGTCGCGATCCTGGCGGCGGTGCTGGCGTCGTTCGCCTACCTGGAGCTGGACCTGGCAGCGGTTGTCGGCAGCGGTGGGCCGGCGCAGATGGGGGAATACGCGGCGCGTTTCCTGCACCCGGACCTGTCTGTGGCGCACTTGCGAGCGGTGGGGCAGGGCGCCCTGGAAACGCTGGCGATGTCGGGCATGGGAACGCTCCTGGCGATGCTGCTCGGCCTGTTGCTGGCGCTGCCGGCCGCCGGCCGCTTCGGCTGGCCGTTGCAGGGCGCGGCGCGCCTGCTACTCAATGCGTTGCGGGCGATTCCGGAGCTGGTCTGGGCGGCGCTGACCGTGCTGGCGGCAGGCCTGGGGCCGAATGCCGGCACCCTGGCGCTGGCGCTGCACACCGCCGGGGTGCTGGGGCGGCTGTTCGCCGAGGCGCTGGAGAATGCCCCGGCGGAGCCTGCGGCAGCGATCCGCCTGCAGGGCGGCAGCCAGGTGGCGGCGTTCTGTTTCGGCACGCTGCCCAACCTGTGGCCGCAACTGCTGGCGTACAGCTTGTATCGCTGGGAGAACAATATCCGCATGGCCAGCGTGCTGGGCTTCGTGGGGGCGGGTGGGCTGGGGCAGATGCTCTATGCGACCCTGAGCCTGTTCCAGGAGGCCCAGGCCAGCACGGTGATCATCGCCATGCTGTTGCTGGTGCTGCTGGTGGACGCCCTGAGCGATGTGCTGCGCCAGCGTTTCGTGCGCGCCTGAACGGGCTTGATGCGGCACCTGATCTCTGACTGTAGTCCCGCTCCGGCCTCGCGCCAAGCCCTGTTCGTCAATCCGAAAAATAAACTTCACCGGAGCGTAAAAAGACTTTTTTCGGTCATGGTTTTTGCGGTATCAAGGAACCAGACAGCCGAACCCTGCAGCACAGGTGGCGTCATCCACGCCCCTTTTGCCAGGTGAGCTTCCCGCCCGTAACAACGCGGATACGGGAAGAACGGCAGTCACTCTGCGGCGCAGCCGTTCGCGCCGTGTGGCTTTCACATAAGGTGAACGAGTATGGATGACCAAGGACGCACCCCTTCCTCCAACCAGCCAATCCTGTATGTGCTCGATACCAACGTCCTGATTCACGACCCCAACGCCCTGCTCAACTTCGAGGAGCACCACGTCGCCATACCGATGACGGTGCTGGAGGAACTCGACAAGCTCAAGACCGGTAAACACACCATCGCCGCCGAGTGTCGCCAGGCCATCCGCCTGATCGACCAGACCCTCGGTGATGCCTCGCCCAGCGATGTCGAGCAGGGCGTGCCGATCCAGCGCGGCAAGAGCGGGCCCAAGGGCTTCCTGTCCATCCTCATGAGCACGCGCAACGAGCCGAACCGCCTGCTCCCCGAAAACCTCGCCGACAACATCATCATCAACCAGCTGCTGGACCTGCGCGCCAAGCGCAAGGACCTCGACGTGGTGCTGGTGACCAAGGACATCAACATGCGCCTGAAGGCGCGTGCCTGCGGGATCGCCGCCGAGGACTACAGCACCGACCAGTTGGTCGACGACGTGTCCTTGCTGTCCAAGGGCTATCACTCGGTCACAGGGTCGTTCTGGGACCGCGTGAGCAAGGTCGACACCCGCCAGGAACGCGGCCGTACCTGGCACCGGGTGCAACTGATCGACAACCTGCCGGCGGTGCACATCAACGAGTTCATCATCGATGAACAGGGCTTCGTCGGTTGGATCAAGGGCATCCGCAACGACGAGCTGCTGCTGCTCGACCTGCACCAGGAACCGCTGCTGCACCAGGAAGCCTGGGGCCTCAAGCCGCGGGACATCCACCAGAGCCTGGCGCTGTTCGCCCTGCTCGACCCGGATATCCACCTGGTCAACCTGACCGGCGCCGCCGGCTCCGGCAAGACCATCCTGGCGTTGGCCGCGGCCATCGAGCAGACCATGGTCAGCAAGCGCTACCGGCGCATCATCGCCACCCGCAGCGTGCAGGGGCTGGACCAGGAGATCGGCTTCCTGCCGGGCACCGAGGCGGAGAAGATGGAGCCCTGGCTGGGCGCCATCACCGACAACCTCGAAGCGCTGCACATGGACGACGAGAGCACCCACGGCAGCGTCGAGTACATCCTCGAGCGGGTGCCGTTGCAGTTCAAGTCGCTGAACTACATCCGGGGTCGCAGCTTCCAGCAGAGCCTGATCCTCATCGACGAGTGCCAGAACCTCACGCCGCACCAGATCAAGACCATCATCACCCGCGCGGGGAACGGGTCCAAGGTGGTCTGCCTGGGCAACCTGGCGCAGATCGACACGCCGTACCTGTCGGCCACCAGCTCCGGGCTGACCTACCTGACCGAACGCTTCAAGGACTTCCCCCACGGCGTTCACATCACCCTGCAGGGCGTGCCGCGCTCGGTGCTGGCCGAGTACGCCGAGTCGCATCTGTAACCCAAGCCCGCTCCCACGATTCGTCGTGGGAGCGGGCTTGCCCCGCGATGCGCTGATCTGCCCTCTGCTCAAAGCTGACCTGCAGGTTTACACTCTGTATTCCCTACCCAGGAGCAGAGCAGTGCTGACTCATCTTGATTCCCAGGGGCGCGCCAACATGGTCGACGTCACTGAAAAGGCCGTGACCGCGCGCGAGGCGATTGCCGAGGCGCGGGTGCGCATGTTGCCGGACACCCTGCGCATGATCGTCGATGGCCAACATCCCAAGGGCGACGTGTTCGCCGTGGCGCGCATCGCCGGCATCCAGGCGGCGAAGAAGACCAGCGACCTGATCCCGCTGTGCCATCCGCTGATGCTTACCGGCGTCAAGGTCGAGCTGGCCGCCGAAGGCGAGGACGTGGTGCATATCGTCGCCCGCTGCAAGCTGGCCGGGCAGACCGGCGT
Organism: Mitsuaria sp. RG; assembly: GCF_028369275.1. Lineage (NCBI taxonomy): Bacteria > Pseudomonadati > Pseudomonadota > Betaproteobacteria > Burkholderiales > Sphaerotilaceae > Roseateles > Mitsuaria sp. RG. The sequence continues at coordinate 9,080 of NZ_JAQMYQ010000002.1, read as the reverse complement.
CGAGATGGAAGCCCTGACCGCTGCCAGCGTCGCCGCGCTGACGATCTACGACATGTGCAAGGCGGTGGACAAGGGCATGGTCATCGAGCAGGTGCGCCTGCTGGAGAAGACCGGCGGCAAGAGCGGCCACTACAAGGTGGAGGGGTGATGAAGGTCAAGGTCATGTATTTCGCCCGCTACCGTGAGTTGCTGGGCGTCGATGCCGAGCGCCTGGAAGGCGACTTCAAGGTGCTGGACGATGTGCGCCAGGCCCTGGTGGGCAAGGGTGGGCACTACACGGTGCTGGCCGAGCAGAACCTGATGTGCGCCCGCAACGAAGAGCTGTGCCGGCTCGATGAGCCATTGGACGAGGGTGACGAGATCGCGTTCTTCCCACCCGTGACCGGAGGTTGACCGTGGCCGTACGTGTTCAGCAGGCGGCCTTCGATCCGGGCGTCGAAGTCAACGCCATGCACGCCGCCAATGTCGGTGTGGGCGCGGTGGTCGGTTTCGTCGGGTATGTGCGCGACTTCAACGATGGCCTGGACGTGGCCGGGATGTTCCTCGAGCACTACCCGGGCATGACCGAGAAGGCCCTGGCCAAGATCGTGGTCGAGGCCGAGCAGCGCTGGCCGTTGCTCAAGGTCGAGGTGCTGCACCGCATCGGCGCGCTGGAGCCGGGCGAGCCGATCGTCTTCGTCGGCGTGGCCAGCGCGCACCGGCAGGCGGCGTTCGATGCCTGCAATTTCATCATGGATTACCTGAAGACCCGGGCGCCGTTCTGGAAGAAGGAGAACACCCGGGAAGGGCCGCGCTGGGTGGAGGGGAAGCAGAGCGATCAGGATGCGGCGGGGCGCTGGGAGTCCTAGGGAAAGGTCGCTTTCTGTAGGAGCGGCCTTGTGCCGCGAAAGGGCCGCAAAGCGGCCCCAGGGTTTCAGCATTGATGCAGATATTGCTGGGGCCGCTGCGCGGCCCTTTCGCGGCACAAGGCCGCTCCTACAGGGAGGTGAGCGGCCTTGAAGATCAATGATGCTTGCGCGGCACCGGCTTCAACAGCTCGTCCGGCGGCATCTCGCACTTGATCTTGCGCCCCAGCAGCTCCTCGATCGCCGGCAGCTGGTACGAATCGTCCTCGCCGGCAAAGCTGATCGACACACCGCTGCTGCCCGCACGGCCGGTACGGCCGATACGGTGCACGTAGTCGTCCGGATCTTCCGGCAGGGTGAAGTTGATCACATGGCTGATGCCGTCGATATGAATGCCGCGGCCGGCCACGTCGGTGGCCACCAGCACGCTGATGCGCCCTTCGCGGAAGTTCTCCAGGGTGCGGATGCGCTTGTGCTGCGGCACGTCACCCGACAGCTGGGCGGCGTTGATGCCGTCGCGCACCAGTTTCTCCTCGATGCGCCGCACCTCGTCCTTGCGGTTGGCGAACACCATCACCCGTTCCCACTTGTTCTGCGTGACCAGGTTGTACAGCAGCTTGTACTTGTCGCTGCCGGCCACGGCGTAGACGTGCTGCTCGACGGTCTCGCTGGCCACGTTCTCCGGCTCGATCTCGACGATGGCCGGATCGGTGGTCCACTGCTTGGCCAGGTTCATCACATCGTCGGTGAAGGTGGCCGAGAACAGCAGGGTCTGGCGCTCGCTCTTGGGCGGGGTCTGGCGGATGATCTGGCGGACCTGGGGGATGAAGCCCATGTCGAGCATGCGGTCGGCCTCGTCCAGCACCAGCACCTCGACCATGTCCAGGTGCACCTCGCCGCGCTGGTTGAAGTCCAGCAGGCGGCCGGGGGTGGCCACCAGGATGTCGCAGTGGCGGGCCTCCAGCGATTTCAGCTGCTTGTCGAAGTCCATGCCGCCGACGAAGCTCATCACGTTCAGGCCGCTGTACTTGGTTAGCGCCTGGGCATCCTTGGCGATCTGCACCACCAGCTCGCGGGTCGGGGCGATGATCAGTGCCCGCGGCTCGCCCATGTAGCGCTCCTTGGGCGGTGGCACTTGCTGCAGCTGCGAGATGATCGAGACCAGGAACGCGGCGGTCTTCCCGGTGCCGGTCTGGGCCCGGCCGATGGCGTCCTGGCCACGCAGGGTGTGGCCCAGGACCTGGGCCTGGATCGGCGTGCAGTAGGGGAAACCGAGGTCGTGGATGGCGTGCATCAGCTCGTTGGAGAGCTTGAAGTCGTGGAAGCGGGTCTTGCCTTCCTGCGGCTCGACCACGAAGTCCTCGGGCTTCCACAGGCTGGCCTGGGGCTTGGGCTTGCGTTCGCGGCGCGGCTTGTCCCGGGCGGGTTGCTCGGCAGGCGGCTGGTCGGCGGGTGGGGGTTCGGCCTGCGGTTTTGCCGCGGCCCTGGGCTTGGCGTGCTGGCGCGCCGGGGTCTTGTCGACGGCCGGTTGCGCGGCCGGCGCGGGCGGGGTCACGGCGACGGGCTCGGCGGCCTGCGGCGCGGCGTCTCCCTTGGCGAATATTTTCTTGAGTGCCTTGAGCACGGTCGTCTCGTCAACTGGTTAAGGAATGTACGCCGGGCAGTGTAATGCAAGAATCGGGCGCGGCGTAGTGCAATGCATCCTGGGCTACAGGATCACTTCAGCTGGTGGCTCAGCCAGTCGTGGATGTCGGACAGCTCGGCCACCGCCACTTCGTGTTCCATGGGGTACTCGTGCCACTGGGCAGCCACACCCCAGGTATCGAGGTATTCGAACGCCGTGCGGCCCATCGACGGGATCACCACCGAGTCATGCACGCCGTGCAGGCACAGCGCCGGGGTGCGCTGCTGGCAGGCGCTCAACTGCTGGCTGTCGGTGAAGGTCGGTGCGTAGGTGGACAGGGCGATCACCCCGCCCAGGGCCTCCTGCCACTTTATATAGGCGGTGTGCAGCACCACGGCGCCGCCCTGGGAGAAACCGGCGAGGAAGGTGCGCGACAGGTTGATGCCCTTGGCCTGTTCCGCCTTGATCAGGGCAATGACCTGATCGGCCGATTCCTCCAGCTGCGTTTCGTCGATGGCCCGCGCCGGGGTCATGGCCTTGATGTCGTACCAGCTGGGCATCTGGTAGCCACCGTTGATGGTCACCGGGCGGGTGGGGGCTTGGGGCATGATGAAGCGGGTGCTCAGCAGGTGTTCCTGGAGAAATTCCGCCACAGGTAGGAAGTCGTAACGGTCGGCCCCCAGGCCGTGCAACCAGATCACACAGGCGTCGGCGGTTTTCTGGGGTTCGAGGATCAGCGGGTTGGTCATGACTGCTCCGAAAGAGTGCTTGCGTACTTATGTAGTGCGTAAAAAGAAGGCATTGGAGGTTAATGCCAGAAAAAGATGTCGCAACTCTACAACTTTTACTACTTGACTACCGCTTAATCGCTTAAGCCTTCGACTGTGGTACGCCCTTTGCTATGTCCTTGCCATGCGAAGAGGTGGACCGGTCGCGGTAACACCCCTCGTGTGGATCGAAGGCTGTCATAGAACAGCCCATTGCGCCAATTGACCCAAAAACAAGCCAACAAGGGGTCGGATGCGCCTCATAAGGGTGCGGTGCAATTCCGGCTCATACAACAAGAGCGATTTGGAGGTTGTTGATGAAGATGTTGAAAACCACCCTGGCAGTCCTGACCGCCGCCGCCGCGCTGGGCACCACCAGCTTCGCCCAGGCCGGCGCCACCCTCGATGCGGTGAAGAAGAAGGGCTTCGTCCAGTGTGGCGTGAGCGATGGTCTTCCAGGCTTCTCCGTACCGGACGCGCAAGGCAAGATCGTCGGCATCGACGCCGATGTGTGCCGCGCCGTGGCCGCCGCCGTGTTCGGCGACGCGACCAAGGTCAAGTTCAGCCAGCTCAACGCCAAGGAGCGCTTCACCGCGTTGCAGTCCGGCGAAGTCGACGTGCTGTCGCGCAACACCACCTGGACCAGCTCGCGCGATGCCGGCATGGGCCTGGTGTTCGCTGGCGTCACCTACTACGACGGCGTCGGCTTCCTCGCCAACAAGAAACTCGGCGTCTCCAGCGCCAAGGAACTCGACGGCGCGACCATCTGCATCCAGGCCGGCACCACCACCGAGCTGAACGTCTCCGACTACTTCCGCGCCAATGGCCTGAAGTACACCCCGATCACCTTCGACACCTCCGACGAAAGCGCCAAGTCGCTGGAGTCCGGCCGTTGCGACGTGCTGACCTCGGACAAGTCGCAGCTGTTCGCCCAGCGTTCCAAGCTGGCCGCGCCGACCGAGTACGTGGTGCTGCCGGAAACCATCTCCAAGGAGCCGCTGGGCCCGGTGGTGCGCAAGGGCGACGAGGAGTGGTTCAGCATCGTCAAGTGGACCCTGTTCGCCATGCTCAATGCTGAAGAGGCCGGCGTCACCTCGAAGAACGTCGAGGCCGAGGCCAAGTCCACCAAGAACCCTGACGTCGCCCGCCTGCTGGGCGCCGATGGCGAGTACGGCAAGGACCTCAAGCTGCCCAAGGACTGGGTAGTGCAGATCGTCAAGCAAGTCGGCAACTATGGCGAAGTGTTCGAGAAGAACCTGGGCCAGAGCACCGACCTGAAGATCGACCGTGGCATGAACGCCCTGTGGAACAACGGCGGCATCCAGTACGCGCCACCGGTGCGCTGATGGTTGCACCCCGCGGCGGCAACCTGCCGCCGCGGGTCGTTCGAATCCCTTCTTTTCGGGGCACTTCATGCAAAATCAAATCGGCGCACGGAAAGGGTTTTCCCTTAGTGATCCACGTGTGCGCGCGTGGCTGTTCCAGATCCTCACGGTGGTCTTCGTGGTGGGCCTGGGCTGGTACCTGTTCCACAATACGCAGACCAACCTGCAGCACCGGGGCATCACCTCGGGCTTCGATTTCCTCGAGCGCAGCGCCGGCTTCGGCATCGCCCAGCACCTGATCCCCTACGTGGAATCGGACAGCTATGCCCGGGTGTTTGTCATCGGCCTGCTCAACACCCTGCTGGTGACCTTCATCGGCATCATCCTGGCCACCTTGCTGGGCTTCATCATCGGCGTGGCGCGGTTGTCACCGAACTGGATGATCAACAAGCTGGCGACGGTGTACGTGGAGACCTTCCGCAACATTCCGCCGCTGCTGCAGATCCTGTTCTGGTACTTCGCCGTGTTCCTGACCCTGCCCGGGCCACGGGGCAGCATCAACATCGACGACACCTTCTTCATCAGCAACCGCGGCCTGAACATGCCCGGCGCCTCGATGGCCGAGGGCTTCTGGCCGTTCGTCATCGCGCTGGTGCTGGCGATCGTCGCCATCGCGGTGATGGTGCGTTTCGCCAACAAGCGTTTTAACGAAACTGGCGAGCCGTTCCACAAGTTCTGGGTTGGCCTGCTGCTGTTCATCGGCATCCCCGGCGTCTGCGCGCTGCTGTTCGGCAGCCCGGTGCACTGGGAAGTGCCGCAGCTCAAGGGCTTCAACTTCGTCGGTGGCTGGGTGCTGATCCCCGAGCTGCTGGCGCTGACCCTGGCGCTGACCATCTACACCGCGGCGTTCATCGCCGAGATCGTGCGTTCCGGTATCCGTTCGGTCAGCCACGGCCAGACCGAGGCGGCCCGCTCGCTGGGCCTGCGCGAAGGCCCGACGCTGCGCAAGGTGATCATTCCCCAGGCCTTGCGGGTGATCATTCCGCCGCTGACCAGCCAGTACCTGAACCTGGCAAAGAACTCGTCGCTGGCCGCCGGTATCGGCTACCCGGAGATGGTCTCGCTGTTCGCCGGTACCGTGCTCAACCAGACCGGCCAGGCCATCGAGGTGATCGCCATCACCATGAGCGTCTATCTCGCCATCAGCATCAGCATTTCGCTGCTGATGAACTGGTACAACAAGCGCATTGCGCTGATCGAACGGTGAGGGTACATCCGTGACAGCCCATGTTTTCAAACCCGACATGCCGCCCCCGGTGAAGACCGTTGGCGTGCTCGCCTGGATGCGGTCCAACCTGTTCTCCAGCTGGCTCAACACCCTGCTGACATTGTTCGCCCTGTACCTGGTCTGGCTGATCGTGCCACCGCTGGTGCAGTGGGCGTTCATCGACGCCAACTGGGTCGGCACCACCCGCGCCGACTGCACCAAGGAGGGCGCCTGCTGGGTGTTCATCCAGCAGCGCTTCGGCCAGTTCATGTACGGCTACTACCCGGCGGAACTGCGCTGGCGCGTCGACCTGACCGTGTGGCTCGCCGTGCTCGGTGCCGCACCGCTGTTCATCAAGCGCTTCCCGCGCAAGGCGGTGTACGGCCTGGGCTTCCTGGTGCTGTACCCGATCCTCGCCTACATCCTGCTGCACGGCGGCGCGTTGGGCCTGGACACGGTGCCCACCAGCCAGTGGGGCGGCCTGATGCTGACTCTGGTGATCGCCACGGTCGGTATCGTCGGCGCCTTGCCGCTGGGCATCCTGCTGGCGCTGGGACGTCGCTCGAACATGCCGGCGGTGAAGGTGGTCTGCGTGACTTTCATCGAGTTCTGGCGCGGCGTGCCGCTGATCACCGTGCTGTTCATGTCGTCGGTGATGCTGCCGCTGTTCCTGCCCGAGGGCATGAGCTTCGACAAGCTGCTGCGGGCGATGATCGGCGTGATCCTGTTCCAGTCGGCGTACATCGCCGAGGTGGTGCGTGGCGGCCTGCAGGCCATCCCCAAGGGCCAGTACGAAGCCGCCGCGGCCATGGGCCTGGGCTACTGGCGGGCGATGGGCCTGGTGATCCTGCCCCAGGCGCTCAAGCTGGTGATCCCCGGCATCGTCAACACCTTCATCGCCCTGTTCAAGGACACGAGCCTTGTGATCATCATCGGCCTGTTCGACCTGCTCAACAGCGTCAAGCAGGCGGCGGCTGACCCGGCCTGGCTGGGCATGGCCACCGAGGGCTACGTGTTCGCCGCCCTGGTGTTCTGGATTTTCTGTTTCGGTATGTCCCGCTACTCCATGCACCTGGAGCGCAAGCTGGACACTGGCCACAAGCGTTAGGAGTTTCGAAATGAGTGAAGCGATCAAGCAGCCTGCCGGCCCCGAAGGCATCATCCAGATGCAGGGCGTGAACAAGTGGTACGGCCAGTTCCATGTACTCAAGGACATCAACCTGAATGTGCGCCAGGGCGAGCGCATCGTCCTGTGCGGGCCGTCCGGTTCGGGCAAGTCGACCACCATCCGCTGCCTCAACCGGCTGGAGGAGCACCAGCAGGGGCGTATCGTCGTCGATGGCGTGGAGCTGACCAATGACCTCAAGCAGATCGAGGCGATCCGCCGCGAGGTGGGCATGGTGTTCCAGCACTTCAACCTGTTCCCGCACCTGAGCATCCTTGAAAACTGCACCCTGGCGCCAATGTGGGTGCGCAAGCTGCCGCGACGCAAGGCCGAGGAAATCGCCATGCACTTCCTCGAGCGCGTGCGCATTCCGGAGCAGGCGCACAAGTACCCGGGGCAGTTGTCCGGTGGTCAGCAGCAGCGGGTGGCGATTGCCCGGGCGCTGTGCATGAAGCCGAAGATCATGCTGTTCGACGAGCCGACCTCGGCGCTGGACCCGGAGATGGTCAAGGAGGTGCTCGACACCATGGTCAGCCTGGCCGAAGACGGCATGACCATGCTCTGCGTGACCCACGAGATGGGCTTTGCCCGCACCGTGGCGAACCGGGTGATCTTCATGGACAAGGGGGAGATCGTCGAGCAGGCCGCGCCGGATGACTTCTTCGACCGGCCGCGCAGTGATCGGACCAAGCTGTTCCTGAGCCAGATCCTGCATTGATGCAGTCGGGGCCGCTTTGCGGCCCTTTCGCGGCACAAGGCCGCTCCTACAGGAACAACGCGATCCTTGTAGGAGCGGCCTTGTGCCGCGAAAGGGCTGCAAAGCAGCCCCAATCAAGCAATATCACTTCTCTTCTTTGGCGGCCACCGGCGCTGGCGGCGGCCGCAGCCCCACCTCGGCCACCAGCTTCAGCTGCTGCCCATTGCGCACCACCTCGATGGTGATCTTCTCATTGGGCTTGATCCGCGCCACTTGGTTCATCGATTTGCGCCCGTCACCGGCCGGCTCGCCATTGATGCTCAGGATCACATCGCCCAGTTGCAGCCCCGCGCGCGCCGCCGGGCCATCGCGGAAGATGCCCGCCACGACGATCCCTGGGCGGCCCTGCATGCCGAACGATTCGGCCAGTTCCTGGCTCAGCGGCTGCACCTCGATGCCCAGCCAGCCACGGATCACCTGGCCGTGCTCGACGATCGACTTCATCACCTCCAGTGCCAGCTTGACCGGGATGGCGAAGCCGATGCCCTGGGAGCCGCCGGACTTGGAGAAGATCGCCGTGTTGATGCCCACCAGGTTGCCGTTGGCATCCACCAGCGCGCCGCCGGAGTTGCCCGGGTTGATCGCAGCGTCAGTCTGGATGAAGTCTTCGTAGTTGTTCAGGCCCAGCTGGTTGCGCCCGGTGGCGCTGATGATGCCCATGGTCACGGTCTGGCCTACGCCGAACGGGTTGCCGATGGCCAGGGTCACGTCACCGATATGGATGTTGTCGGAGCGGCCGATGGTGATCGCCGGCAGGCTCTTGAGGTCGATCTTCAGCACCGCCAGGTCGGTTTCCGGGTCGCTACCGATCACCCGGGCGAGGGTCTCGCGGCCGTCCTTGAGGGCCACGACGATCTGGTCGGCGCCGCTGGTGACGTGGTTGTTGGTCAGCAGGTAGCCTTCCGGGCTCATGATCACCGCCGAGCCCAGGCTCGACTCCCAGCGCCGCTGCTTGGGCAGGTTGTCGCCGAAGAAGCGACGGAACTGCGGGTCTTCGAACAGCGGGTGGGCGCTTTTGTTCACCACCTTGGTGGTGTACAGGTTAACCACCGCGGGCGCGGCCAGGGTCACGGCATCGGCGTAGGACACCGGCCCCTGCATGATCTTCGTGGTTTGCGGGGCCTGCTGCAGGTTGACGTCCTGGCTGGGCAGGCCGACCCATTGCGGGAAGCGCTGGATGATCAGGATGGCGATCAGCACACCGGTGAGCAGGGGCCAGCCGAAGTAACGCAGAGCCTTGAACATGAATGAATCCTGGGAGTAGGGCGGGGGCCTTGTCAGTTCGGCCCGGGGCGAGCGCGCGCGATCATACACGTGAAAAAACCGGACG